>JAHEYA010000030.1 GCA_023251855.1 Bacteroidota bacterium | reverse complement strand
TGAGCAGAAAAAAGCAGTTGATGAATATATCATTTTTGCTAAAAACCGCAGTGAGCGAGAGCGACAGGCTGATGTAAAAAAAATAACCGGTGTATTTACCGGTGCGTATGCTATTCATCCGTTTACCGGAAAGCAGCTACCCATATGGATTGGCGACTATGTATTAGCAGGATACGGAACAGGTGCTGTAATGGCTGTTCCATCACATGATTCACGTGATTTCGCTTTTGCGAATCATTTTGGGATAGCCAAAAATGTTATTATACAACCGCCTGTTGATTGGGATTTTGAAAATAATTCCTTTGATGAAAAAGAAGGTAAACTTGTAAATTCTGATTTTTTAAACGGACTGGAAGTAAAAGCAGCCATCAAAAAAATAATTGCAGTAATTGAAGAAAAGGGATTAGGAAAAGGTAAAACCAATTTCCGCTTGCGCGATGCCATTTTTGGCCGTCAACGCTACTGGGGTGAACCTATTCCGGTTTATTATGAAAATGGAATTCCGAAAGTTTTAAATGAAAATGAATTGCCTTTGTTACTTCCAGAAGTAGATAAATATTTACCCACCGAAACTGGTGAACCGCCTTTGGCGAGAGCGAAAGATTGGAACTACCCCCCTCTCCTTCGGAGAGGGGATGGGGGTGAGGTTTTTCCTTACGAATATTCTACAATGCCTGGTTGGGCTGGGAGTAGCTGGTATTTTCTAAGGTATATGGATGCCCACAATGATAAAGAATTTATCTCCAAAGAAGCAGCTGATTATTGGCAAAACGTTGACCTCTACATTGGCGGTGCAGAGCATGCTACAGGGCATTTGTTATATGTTCGTTTCTGGACAAAATTTTTAAATGATCTTGGGTTGATACCTGTTGCCGAACCTGCAAAGAAGCTTATCAATCAGGGGATGATACAGGGGGTGAGTGCGTTTGTTTATAGAATTAAGGACACAAATGTTTTCATCTCCAAAAACAGGGTGGACGATTTTTTATCTGAAGAGGAATTAAAAAAAACAGGCCTACCAAGTCAACACAAAATAATAACTCCGCTTCATGTTGATGTTAATATTGTCAATAATAATATTTTAGATATTGAAGCTTTCAAAAATTGGAGAGAAGAGTATAAAAATGTTGAATTCATTCTAGAAGATGGAAAATACATCTGCGGAAGCGAAGTTGAAAAAATGTCGAAATCAAAATGGAATGTGGTAAGTCCGGATGATATTGTTCAACAACAAGGTGCCGATTGTTTACGCTTGTATGAAATGTTTCTTGGTCCGTTGGAACAAAGCAAACCATGGAATACCAGTGGTATTTCAGGTGTTTCTAATTTTATGCGTAAGCTTTGGAGATTGTATCATACTGCTGATTGGAACGTCACCCCTCTCCTTTGGAGAGGGGCAGGGGGTGAGGTCATTTCTGATGAACCCGCTACAAGGCCTGAACTCAAAACACTTCACAAAACCATCAAAAAAATTACAGAAGATATTGAACGTTTTTCTTTCAATACTTCAGTAAGTAATTTTATGATCTGTGTAAATGAATTAACCGAATTAAAATGCAACAAGCGCTCAATAGTAGAGCCTTTGGCAATTCTTATTGCACCTTATGCACCACATATTGCAGAAGAACTATGGAATAAATTGGGGCATACTGAAAGTATTACGTATGCAGAATTTCCGGTATGTGTAGAAGAATATTTGGTGGAGAGTTCATTTAATTATCCGGTTTCATTCAATGGAAAAACCCGTTTTTTCAAGGAGTACGACCGTTCTCTTTCAAAAGAGGATGTTGAAAAAGAAGTACTTTCATTAGATCAAACCCTTAAATACCTGGAAGGTAAAACACCTAAAAAAGTTATTGTGGTTCATAATAAAATTGTGAATATTGTTATTTAATCTAGTGAATTCCTCGAGGCTCTGCCTTGGTTTGTGCGTGGGCAAAGGAGTATATTTTCAAAAAGAATTATTATATTGAAGAGCATCCAGCTTCTGTGTTGTTTTTGCCACAGATTACACAAATTTTCACTAATTTTTTTTTCTGTGTTAATCTGTGAAATCTGTGGCAATGTTTTATTTTAAGCTTTTGATAAAATCCACAATTGATGTAAAACCATTTCGCGTTAGGGATTGTAGCGAAAATCCTTTTCTTTTTAGAAAAGATTGAAGTACTTCGACTTCGCTCAGTATAAATTCCAACCCGGCCCTTTCTCTTTTCAGAAAGGGAAACGCCCTCAAATCCATCCTTCATTATAAATCTTACAGCAATCTCCTAAAAACCAATAAAATTGACTACTTTTGCCACCCTCTTTTAAAAGGGGATTAAGCACTTACAAAATACTTTTATGCAAAACATCAGGAACATTGCCATTATTGCTCACGTTGACCACGGTAAAACTACTTTAGTAGATAAGATTTTACATACCGGAAAATTATTTCGTGACAATCAGGAATCCGGTGAATTAATATTGGATAATAATGATTTAGAGCGTGAACGTGGAATTACAATTCTTGCAAAAAATGTTTCTGTTCGTTATAAAGGAGTTAAAATTAATATCATTGATACTCCCGGTCACAGCGATTTTGGTGGTGAAGTAGAACGTGTATTAAACATGGCTGATGGCGTTGTGCTGTTGGTAGATGCTTTTGAAGGCACTATGCCTCAAACCCGCTTTGTTACTCAAAAAGCGCTTACACAGGGTAAAACAGTTATATTAATTATTAATAAAGTTGATAAACCAAACTGTCGTCCGGATGAAGTACATGATGAAGTATTTGACTTATTCTTCAATTTGGATGCTACTGAAAAACAGTTGGATTTCAGAACAGTATATGGGTCTTCAAAACAAGGATGGATGGGCCCTGATTGGAAAAATCCAACAACAGATATTACTTATTTATTAGATCAAATTATTGACTTTTTTCCCAATGCTCCTGTTCATGAAGGTACTTTGCAAATGCAAATCACTTCATTGGATTATTCTTCTTTTGTTGGTCGAATTGCTGTAGGACGTGTATTGAGAGGAACTATCAAAGAAAATATGCCGGTATCATTGGTAAAACGTGATGGCTCGGTTATAAAATCCCGTATTAAAGAGCTGTTTACATTTGAAGGATTGGGTAAACAAAAAGCTACAGAAATTGAAGCAGGGGAGATTGTTGCTATCACCGGCATCGAAGGTTTTGAGATTGGTGATACGATTGCTGATTTTGAAAATCCGGAAGGACTTACTCCTATTGCTATTGATGAGCCTACCATGAGTATGATGTTTACCATCAACAACTCTCCATTTTTTGGTAAAGAAGGTAAATTTGTTACCTCGCGCCACTTACGTGACCGTTTATTTAAAGAATTGGAAAAAAATCTTGCATTAAAAGTTCAGGAAACAAACTCTGCTGATTCGTATTTGGTGTTTGGTAGAGGCATTCTCCACTTGTCCATTTTAATTGAGACAATGAGACGTGAAGGATATGAATTACAAGTTGGCCAGCCACAGGTTATCATCAAAGAAATTGATGGAATGAAATGTGAGCCAATTGAATATTTAACAGTTGATGTTCCGGAACCTGTATCAGGTAAGGTGATTGAGTATGTGAGTCAGCGTAGAGGCGATATAAAATTAATGGAACCCAAAGGTGATTTGATTCATATCGAATTTGAAATTCCATCACGTGGAATTATCGGTTTACGTAATAATATTTTAACTGCAACTGCCGGTGAAGCTATTATGGCGCATCGTTTCAAAGCTTTCGAACCTTGGAAAGGTACTATTCCTGTTCGTGGAAATGGAGTGTTGATTTCAGGCGAACAAGGTACTTCTATTGCATATTCAATTGATAAATTGCAGGATAGAGGTAAGTTTTTTGTTGAAGCAGGTGATCCTATCTATACCGGACAAGTAATTGGTGAGAACAACCGCCAGGATGATATTGTAGTGAATATCACAAAAGAGAAAAAGCTTTCCAACATGCGTGCTTCCGGTACTGATGATAAAATGCATATTGCACCAAAAATTAATTTTTCTTTAGAAGAAGCGATGGAATATATTCAGGGTGATGAATATGTTGAGATTACACCAAAATCAATACGTTTGCGTAAAGTTTTTTTAGATGAAAATGATCGTAAACGCAATGAGAAAAAATTGGTAGGGTAAGCAAGAAAAAATTACTACCTTGCAAACATGTTATCAAGAACTGACATAGAGACTAGGTTACAACAAATGAAACCTTTACTTACTGATAAATTTCACGTAAGCAGTATTGGCTATTTTGGATCCTATGCTTTAGATAAACAAACCGACACTAGCGATTTAGACTTGCTTGTTGAGTTTTCACAACCTGTTGGATGGGCGTTTTTTACCCTTGAACATTTTTTAGAACAATCATTGGGACTTCGTGTGGATTTGGTAACACGCAACGCTCTTAAAGAACGAATTAAAGAATCTATTCTTAATCAAGTCCGTTACATTTGAAATCAAACGAAAGAGACCTTATTCTTTATTTGGAAGATATTGCGCTTTCTATGAAGAGGGTTCAGGAATACATTGCAGGACTTGATTTTCGAAATTTCAAGTGGGACTATAAGACAGTTGATGCAGTAGTTCGCAATTTTGAAATCATTGGTGAAGCAACTAAAAATCTACCACAAAATTTTAAAGACAAATATCCAGAAGTTCCTTGGGAAGAAATGTACAGGTTGAGAAACCGTATTACGCATGAGTATTTCGGGATTGATTATGAAATCATTTGGGATATTGCAACAAAATATTTGCCCAAGAACCAAAAGGATATACTTGAAATCATAGAGCAAGAGCGATTAAAACTCAAATAATGCAATAATAATTCAATGGAAGAAAAAGAAAATTTCATGCGCGAAGCAATTCGCTTATCCATAGATTCTATGAGAGCCGGTAATGGTGGTCCTTTTGGAGCTGTAATTGTGAAAGATGGAAAAATTATTGCCCGTGGTTTTAATAGAGTTACTTCAACAAATGATCCTACTGCACATGCTGAAGTGGTTGCTATCCGTGAAGCTTGCAAAACATTAAACACTTTTCAATTAGCTGGTTGCGAAATTTACACCAGTTGTGAACCTTGTCCGATGTGCCTTGGCGCTATTTATTGGGCTCGTCCTGATAAAATGTATTTTGCAAATACTAAAGCAGATGCAGCTGCCATTGGTTTTGACGATCAATTTATTTATGATGAAATTGAACTTGATTCAAGTCACAGACATTTGCCTACAGAGCAGTTGCTTCAAGGAGAAGCATTGGTTGCATTTAAGGAGTGGCAACAAAAAACGGATAAAATCGAGTACTAGTAAATAGATGTGAGACATGAGATGTGAGATATGAGACGAACCCCGAATCTCATAGCTCACATCTCAATACTCAAATCTCATATCTCATATCTCAAATCTATCTTTATGAATTTTACCATTGAAGGAAATATTGTTGATGTAGTTAACCAAACTATTTTTAAAGGTGCTATAACAATTGATAATGGTATTATTCAAAGTATTGTTGAAAAAGAAACTTCCACCTCCAATTATATTCTTCCCGGCTTTATTGATTCACATGTTCACGTGGAAAGCTCCATGCTGATTCCTTCTGAGTTTGCTCGTTTGGCTGTTACTCATGGCACTGTTGCTACAATCTCTGATCCTCACGAAATTGGTAATGTATTAGGTATCGAAGGGGTTAAATACATGTTGGACAATGGAAAAAAAGTTCCTTTTAAATTTTATTTCGGTGCCCCATCTTGTGTTCCTGCTACTACATTTGAAACAGCAGGGGCTGAAATAGGAGTAAAGGATACTGAAGAATTATTGAAAATGCCTGAAATTGTTTACTTGGCGGAGATGATGAATTTTCCTGGTGTTTTATCGGGTGATGAAACAGTAATGGCAAAAATTAAACTTGCTCATCAATACAAAAAGGTAGTGGATGGCCATGCTCCCGGGCTACGTGGAGAAGATGCCAGAAAATATATTGCTGCCGGTATTTCAACTGATCATGAATGTTTTACTGCTGAAGAAGCATTAGGAAAATTAAAATTAGGAATGAAAATTCTTATCCGTGAAGGAAGTGCTGCTAAAAATTTTGAAGCGCTTATTGATTTAATGCATGAACATTATCCGCACATGATGCTTTGTTCAGATGATAAGCATCCGAATGATCTGGTAGTTGGTCATGTTGATAGATTAGTGAAACGTGCATTAAAAAAGGGTATTCCCTTAATGAAAGTGTTGCGTACTGCTTGTGTGAATCCGGTAAAACATTATGGAATGAAAGTAGGATTGCTACAAACCAATGATCCTGCTGATTTTATTGTAACTGATAATTTGGAAGAGCTAACCATTCTTCAAACCTATATCAATGGTAAATTAGTTGCTGAAAATGGTAAAACTCTTATTCCTTCAGTAAATGCTGAGGTTGTAAATAATTTTAATTGTAATAAAATTTCAGAAAAAGATATCGTTGTTCTTGCAAACAGTAATAAAATAAGGGTCATAACGGTAGAGGACGGTCAACTGATAACAGGAGAAGTATATGCTGAACTATCACCCAAAAAGAATGAACTGCTTAGTGATACCTCAAAAGATATTTTAAAATTAGTGGTGGTAAACCGCTATCACAGTGCTCCTCCAAGTGTTGCATTTGTTAAAAATTTCGGATTAAAAGAAGGTGCAATGGCTTCAACGGTCGCTCATGATAGCCACAATATTATTGCGGTTGGTGTGAATGATGCTGATATTATAACCGCCATTAACTTATTGGTAGATCACAAAGGAGGAGTTTCTGCTGTTAATAGTAAATTTAAAGGTGTTCTTCCTTTGCCTGTTGCCGGATTGATGAGTATTGAAGATGGTTACACGGTTGCTGAAAAATATGAAATACTTGATCAAAAAATAAAAACATGGGGTTCTACCCTGCAATCTCCTTATATGACCTTGTCCTTCCTTGCTTTACTGGTAATACCCAATCTAAAACTAAGTGATAAAGGCTTGTTTGACGGTACCGAATTTAAGTTTACTTCTTTGTTTGTATAAGTAAAATTCTCATAGAACGTTATTGGGAGGGACGAAGTAATACTGTTTTTTGAAAAGTTCTGCAATAAATTTCATTAAAGAGTCTTAACTTTGTGCAAAATTAAAGACCAATGAATTTTAACCCCATTATATTATCTATTCCCATTTTTTTTATTCTGATTGGCTTTGAATTATTAGTTGATAAGTTCAACAACAGAAGTCATTACCGCTTTAATGATGCTATTACCAATATTAGCTGTGGTATTGGCGAACAGGTTACCGGTGTTTTTTTTAAAGTACTGATGGTTGGTTTATATGCATTTTTATTTGAACACTACTCCTTTACTCAAATCCCTGTTAACTGGACAACAGGAATTATCCTTTTTATAGGTGTTGATTTTTTCTACTATTGGTTTCATCGGTACAGTCATGTTATCAATTTATTTTGGGGAGGCCATGTAGTACATCATCAGAGCGAAGAATATAATCTTTCTGTAGCATTGCGTCAGGGCTGGTTTCAAAAGTTCTTTTCTTTCGGTTTTTATTTACCTTTAGCTTTCATTGGTTTTGCTCCCACTCAATTTTTGTTGGTTTCTTCTTTAGTTACTTTGTATCAATTTTGGATACATACCAAGGGCATCAATAAAATGGGAGTTTTAGAATATGTACTAAATACTCCATCACATCACCGTGTTCATCATGGTGTGAATCCAAAATACATTGATAAAAATCATGCGGGTACATTGATCATTTGGGATAAAATGTTTGGTACTTTTCAGGTGGAAGAAGAAGAACCAACTTACGGAATCACGCACCCGATCAATACTTGGGACCCATTGAGTGCAAATCTTCATCATTGGAAACAAATGTATAAAGGATTAAAACAAATGAAAGGTGTTAAAGATAAATTGAAATACACATTTATGCCTCCCGGCTGGAAACCTGCTTATATAGGTGATTCCGATGTTCCGGTGTATGCAAAGTCGTACAAAAAATTTGATACCGAAGTTTCAAATAATGTGAACTATTACGTATTGTTTCAGTATGCAATAATATTAGTTGGAACCACATTGTTTTTAATTAATGTTGGCAAATTGGACCTTGTAGGTAAGCTGATAGGCTGTGGTTTGGTTGTTTTAAGCATTGTAAATTATAGCAGTTTATTAGAATCAAAAAAACAGGGTGTTGCTTTCGAACTAATTCGGATCGTATTGATCTGTGTAGCATTGATTTTTTATTTTCAACTAAATAGCACTGTAGTGATAATTGCAATAGGCCTATGGGCAGCGACCTCTACGCTGTGGTTGTTCAAAATTAAATAGTTCAACAATGAAAATTACACTGCAAAAAAAATTCTTAACTATTTTCTTTTTTATAAATGTAGTTGTATTGTTTGCAAATGCTACTCAAAATTTTGTTCTTGATATTATTTTTAAACCACTCATAGTTGTAAGTCTATTAATTTATTTATTCATTCAAAATGCCCACAAAGGAAAAGCAGTAGTTTTTGCACTGGGTGGCTTATTTCTATCCCTTGTGGGTGATGTTTTGCTGATCTTTCATGAGCAATTGTTTTTTATGCTCGGACTCATTTGTTTTTTGATCGCACATCTACTTTACATTTTTTATTACATACGTTCATCTGAATTTGTTTCTACAAAAAAATTAAAAAACAAAACTATTTTTATTTTATTGATCATCGTTTACGGAATACTATTTTGTTCATTTTTAAATGATCACCTAGGTGTCCTGAAAGTGCCGGTATTTGTTTATACCAGCGTTTTGATAAGTATGAATATCTTTGCATTAAACAGGTATGGAAAAGTGAATGATAAAAGTTTTAAACTCATTGTGATAGGAGCTTTGTGTTTCGCTCTTTCGGATAGTTTATTAGCTTTGAATAAATTTATTATTCCGATTCCTCTTGCCGGGATCTGGATCATAGCAGCCTATTCAGCGGCACAATATTTTATTACACAAGGGGTGCTGAGTACCGCCACAATAAATAATTGAACAAATGAGAGCTGACATAAAATTAATTTTTGATGCGCAAAAAAATAATCAGATAGCTGTTAAATTGACTTCAGTTAATGAACGTAAAGCGAAGCTGAAAAAATTAAAAAGAGCAATCAAAGCCAGTGAAAGCCTCATTTTTGAAGCACTACAAAAGGATCTGAGAAAATCTGTTTTTGAAGCAGCAGTTTTTGAAGTGTTGTTTATTTATTCTGAAATAGATTTTGCTATTAAAAATTTATCAGTATGGACAAGCCCACAAACGGTTCCGTCTAATTTGGTAAATTTAATGACTAGGTGCCGGATCACTTATGAGCCTAAGGGAGTTTGTTTGATAATTGCCCCATGGAATTATCCATTTCAATTGTTGATCTCTCCTCTGATTTCTGCTATTGCAGCCGGTAATTGTTGTATTCTCAAACCTTCTGAATTAGCTCAGGCTACTAGTAATCTAGTGGCTAAATTGATAAAAGAAACATTTAATGAAAATGAAATTGCTGTGGTAGAAGGTGATGCCACTGTTTCAACAGCTTTATTAAGTTTTCCATTCAACCATATTTTTTTTACAGGAAGTACACAAATTGGCAAGGTAGTAATGGAAGCAGCAGCCAAACACCTTACCTCTGTTACTCTTGAGTTAGGTGGTAAATCTCCTGCAATCATTGACGAAGATGCCGATTTGAAAAAGGCAGCTACTAAAATTGTTTGGGGAAAACTCGCAAATGCAGGTCAAACCTGTATTGCACCTGATTATGTTTTAGTTCATGAAAGTAAACGCGATCAGTTCATTGATTTAATGAGAGCAACTATTGAAAAAGCATATTTCAATAAAGAGACTATTAATAAAAATGATTACGGAAAAATTATTTCCGATAATCATTTCAAAAGATTGAAAAATTTGGTTGATGATGCAGTGAAAAATGGAGCAGAGTTAAAAATCGGTGGAAACTTCGAAGAATCCGACAGAACAATATATCCAACGGTTTTAACAAATGTACCTTTGGATGCTCATATTATGAAGGAAGAGATTTTTGGTCCTTTACTTCCGGTGCTAACATATAAAAATATCACTGAAGTAATTGACTATGTGAACGCCCATAACAAACCGCTTGCATTGTATATTTTTGGTAACAATAAAAAGAAAATTGAAACAATTTTAAATCAAACCTCCTCAGGAGGCACTTGTGTAAATGATGTGTTGATACATATTTCCAATCCTAATTTATCTTTTGGTGGAGTGAATACCAGTGGAATTGGTGGTTCGCATGGTTTTCATGGTTTTAAAGTGTTTTCTCATGAACGTTCAATTATGTACCAGTCTAAATTTATGGATATCACTAAGATTGTGTATCCACCTTATAAAGGCAAAGGGTTGATCTTGAAATTACTTAGAAAATTGATTTAGTATTAAAACTATTTTATGAAACAATTTGCAATAGCAATTCATGGAGGTGCAGGAACGATAGTACGTTCAACTCTTAGTCGTGAAACTGAAATGAGTTATAAAAAAGGCCTTGAAGAAACTCTTCTGGCGGGAGATAAAATTTTATCTGCTGGCGGAACTTCTATAGATGCTGTAGAAACTGCTGTAAAAAAGCTGGAAGACAATCCTTTGTTTAATGCAGGTAGAGGCGCTGTGTTTACCAATGATGGTAAAAATGAATTGGATGCTTCCATTATGAATGGTAAAAACCTAATGGCAGGTGCTGTTACAGGTATCAACAACATTAAAAATCCCATTTCATTGGCAAGAAATGTAATGGAAAATTCGGAGCATGTTTTTTTATCCGGCTTAGGAGCAATGGCTTTTGCTGAAAAAATGAAACTTGAATTTGCACCTGATGAATATTTTTTTGTGCAGGAGCGTTACGATCAACTTATAGAAGCAAAAGAAAATGATCAAATTATTTTAGATCATAGCGGGAAACCAAAACCTCAGTTTCATTTCCCGGGTTCTAAAAAAGGTACTGTTGGTGCTGTTGCATTGGATGTTCATGGAAATTTGGCTGCTGCAACTTCTACAGGAGGCATGACCAACAAAAAATTCGGAAGGGTAGGAGATAGCCCGATCATCGGAGCCGGAACGTATGCAAATAATGCTACCTGTGCCGTTTCATGTACCGGACATGGAGAGTTTTTCATTCGTTCAGTGGTTGCCTATGATATTTCTTGTTTAATGGAGTATAAAGGCTTATCACTCAAAGAAGCATGTGATATGGTAGTAAATCAAAAGCTGGTGAAAATAGGAGGAGAAGGTGGTCTCATTGCAATTGATGCTAAAGGAAATATTGAAATGCCTTTTAATTCAGAAGGAATGTACCGTGCTATGAGAACTTCCGGTGGGGAAATTTTTACGGGTATCTTTAAAGAAGAAAATTAAATCTACGAATACGATAATCTACGAATACGAATCTATACGAATGTACGAATTGACTATGGTTTCGTACATTCGTATAGATTCGTATTCGTAGACTGGTTACAAAATATCTTTATCTCCTTTTTTATCCAACAAACGTATCTTATAAAAATACGCAACTGATATCATCCCTGCCACAAAAGGGAATCCGGCATAATCTTTTATTGATTCATGATGAAAAAATTCGCATAACATCCAATACGAGTTACCGGATATCCAGAATAAAACAGCGAGATTAATCCAAAATTCGTCATTTTTTTCACGCCAGCTTTTTAAAGTAATGATCAATGCAACTGTTACAGTGGGAACTATCATAGTAATGCCCATTATACGCCACTGTAGCATCCAGCAGGTATCTTTTAATAACCAAAGAGGTATATGCAGGTTTTCGTAATGTCGGATTTTGCGCATAGAGCAAATGTAGAAAACTAAATTTGAATTCGTTATAATTGCAAATCGTTTATGTTGTAATTTTGCATTCTTTTGTATTCATTATAAAGTTTACCAATAGTAAATCAGATTAATCCCTTTCTTTTAATTTGTGCTCGAAAGCTTAAGCGAAGGTGCATCAAAAAAGAGTTTGGGAGGAGGTCTTAAAACAAATCAGTTATGAAATTTTTACGTTTTTATATTTTATATCGTTTACAATTTATTGTTGCACTTGTTGTTCTGGGCATTTTGTCTCACCTTTATTTTG
>JAHEYA010000279.1 GCA_023251855.1 Bacteroidota bacterium | reverse complement strand
GATAAGGACACTGAAATAATAAAACATAACAAGATAAAGAATTTTACTAAATTCATTAATCAAAATCTTAAAAAATTAGCCATTAGTGAGGGGATAACAAGTGACATTTCAACCTATTGGGCAAGACATAGCTTTGCGACCAATTCGATTCGTAACGGGGCAAGCATGGAGTTTGTAATGGAAGCATTAAATCATAATAATATGAAAACTACTGTTGGTTACTTCGCTGGGTTTGAGGATAAAGATAAAAAGGGGTTCATGCAAAAACTAATGGAATTTTAACAAAATGTAAATGAAAATCCTTTTGAAGAAATATGTTTAATTGAAAAAATGTTAGTAAATAAAATGGAAAATAAAAACCGAGTAAATCTAAATAATATGCTTGATAATTTGTATTGCGAAGTATATGAATCCACTAATAATTGTACTGTTTTATGGAATTACAACACGTATAAAATTGTTGAAACTATTTATAAAACAAAAGGGAAGGAGATTAAAAAGGTTGATAATACTGAAAACTCTGCTGATTTTAACTATATCCAATTATTACCTTCTTGCATAAAGGAATTTGAAAAAGAAATTGAGCAAAATGTTTATTCGTTGTTTGGAACAGATAAAGTTGAATACCTCCAGTCCATTTATGAAGATTACGATAATCGTATTGTAAACATAAAATCCGGAATAGAACTATTAACAAGTTTAAAACAAATACACAAAAACGGCAGAGTAGTTCGGGATAGGGATAAAATTTATCCTATTCAAGAGCAATGTTTGTCAAAGTTTCTCATTAGATTAAAAAAGAAGTATCAAACGTATTTATTTAAAACAAAAATGGATGAAAACAAACCTCAACTAACCATTTCAGAGATAGCTCTCAAGCAGTTTTTTATTTATAAATATGAAAACGGAAAAGAGATAAATAAAATAAATGCAAAAACGTTTTTTAAAAATACATCATACGAAACAAGTGCTCGATTAATAAAGTGGTATAAAGATTTTAAAGATGATTCAAATAGGCTCAGTTATAATACTAATAAAAGAGAAGACACAAAGAGCCTAAATACTCATATTGAACGCTACGAGCATATTCTGCCGGAACTTAAAGCTAATTATCCAAAGGCCTTTAAGGCAGCTGAAGAAGAGCTAAAAACGCTACAACTAAAGAAAAAATAAATTTCTGAACCAGTTTGAACTGGTTCACAGCACCTTCCTAAACAAATATTTACATCATAAATTTAAACTTGATGTAAAAATGAACAATCCATTTGATTTATTGCAGGAACAGCTTAATAGGATAGAAAACAAGTTAGGCGAATTCGATACTTTTATTCATAGAGGTATTTCTAACAACCTGCCAGAAGCAGACCACCCAATTACTATCCAACAAGTAAGCGAACAAACCAAGCTCTCTGTTGCCACATTGTATGGTTATGTGAGCCGGAACGAAATCCCGTTTTCCAAACGTCCCAACTCCAAAAGGTTGTGGTTTTCTCGGATGGAAATAACAAACTGGCTGTTGGAAGGGCGAAAAAAAACCATTGCTGAAATAAGCAATGAAGCAAATACTTACCTGAAAATTAAAGGAGGAAATGCAAAATGAAAAATGCAATTTCCTCCAGTATTATTTTATCGAGTGGATGCGATAAAGGTACTAAAATAATTTTCTTTTTAAAAGCAATACCGCATCTTAAAAATTTCTCTGCCACCATAATAAATAATATTTCAAGCCGGCTTGGAATTACTCCCGAACATTTAACCATTCTTATTGACTTTGTAAGCAAGGAGGGCAATTTATATGGAAATTAATATACCCCAGGGAACCGACCTTAATAATGTAGTAGTGTGTGAAACTGATAAGGAAAATGAAGTAATGCAGAATTTAATAAACAGATGCAAAATTAACTTATCAGAAATACTTTCACCTCCACCTATTGCAATGCAAATAAAAAACGAGAACATTCCAATAACACTTTTCACAAAGGGTAATTTTTCGATTGTAACGGGACCGGCTAAAAGCAGAAAAACATTTTTGATTTCAATGTTTATGGCAGCAGCAGTAAAAGGAAACTTTCAAGACCATTTTTTCTGCACTTCTGAGGGCATCAATTTAATTTTTGACACAGAACAAAGCCGTTATAAAGCCCTACAAATTGCAAAAAGAATATGCCGTTTATCAGGGATAATTAACCCAGATAATTTGAGCGCCTATTCTTTACGTACTCTTGATCCTTCACAGCGTATTGATTTAATTGAAAAGGTATTAGAAAGCACTCCGCATATAAATTTTGTGGCAATTGATGGAATTATAGATTTAGAAATTGACCCCATTCTGCAAGCTGATCAGGCACAAAGAATCGTGTCTAAATTAATGAAATGGACAGAAATATACAATATCCATATTGTTTGCGTATTGCATTATAATAAGACAGTGGCAACACTATTAGGGCATTTAGGTAGCTTTTCACATCGCAAAGCTGATGCAATTATTTCAGTAACAAAAAGTAAGGAAGAGGAAGGTGTTTCTTTGGTTGAGCCGGTAGATTGTCGGGAAAAAGCATTTTCTCCATTTGCCTTTTCTATTGATGAAAACTCAATGCCATACATTTTAGATGATTATATTTTCGAGAAAAAAGTAAAAGTTAAAAAGGAACAAGACTTGACAAAAACGAAGAGTATTTCAGCAAAGGATTTAGATTTCTCACAGCACACGGATATTTTAAACTATGTTTTTAAAATTCAGAAAGAGCAAGGGTACGCAGACCTATGGCGCAATATTAAAAATGCTGTGGATAAAATAATTAGTATGACAATAGGGGATAACAAAGCAAAAGAGTTTATTCTCTATTACATACAAGATGAAAGCATCATAAAAATTGACGTGCAAAAAAAGAAAGCTGTTTATACTTTGGCAGAGAAAAAGTGATTTGGATTTTAAATAATCGGTTTAATAATAATCAGTTTAAACCGATATAATCAGCCGAGTTAAACTGGTTTAATATGCACCCTTATATATATAAGGTGCTATTCTTAAACTAAACCGATTATTTAAACTGTAATAAAAAGTAGAACGTAAAAAAACAGCATTTTATTGAAGCGCAGCAATGAACAGCATTTTAAACATAGAAGTAAGTTGTTTTAAAAATTATGACACTCCGGCAAATCCGAAGCAAGTAAATCTTTTGTCTTGGTTGCAATCGGAAAAATACAACAATGAAGTTGAACATATCAGGGCAATTGAAGACAAGAAAGAACGCAACGAATTAAAAGCCGAACTACCAGCAATTACACCAAGCGGCCTGTTTACCTATCGTGCAGAAAAAAATTTGATAAAACATAGCGGTTTCATTCAGTTTGATATAGATGAAAAAGGAAATGAAGGAATCACAAACTATATGGAATTGAAAAATCATATATGCAATATTCAAAACGTAGCTTATTGCGGTTTATCAGTATCAGGAAAGGGTTTTTGGGGGTTAATACCTATTGAACATAGGGACAAACATAAACTGCATTTTAAAGCATTGGAACTAATGTTTAAAAGATTTAATATCACAATAGATCCTAGTTGCAAAGATGTTTCAAGATTACGAGGGTACTCATTCGATCCCTATGGTTACTTTAACCATAAGGCTAAACTATTCTCCAGTGTCTATACGGAACCCGTTAAATCAATTCAAGCAAAACATCAATACAGCACAAGTAAGCATTCACAAAATAAAATTGATATTGCTGTCAAATTGATACTCAATGCACCCGATGGTGAAAAACATAATACTTTATTAAAGGCTGCAAAATTAATGGGGGGCTATATTGCCGGTGGTGAAATTAATGAGGAGGAGGCGGTTATTGCATTGGAGGAGGCAATACAAAACAGAAACATTGACAGCTTCGAGGCCGCGCAAAAAACAATTCAAAGCGGCATAATGCATGGAAAGAAAAATCCTATTGAAGTTTCTTACAGATTCAAAAAAATGCAATCCGTTACATCTATAAAAAGAACACCTATAATCGAACAGTTTTCAATTATTCAACCAGCTGCTGAGGTGAAACAAATTGAATCTATTGAATTTACAAACGCCACAATTAAGTCTAAAACACCTAATTCAATAGGTTATATAAATGAAACTGGTGAATTATTTATTGAAACTCCTTGTGCAAACACTTTTACAATTTATATGAGTATTGAACATTACAACAAGCGACTTTGTTTACCGAGTTTTGAAAATAAACAAAAAATCAATTTTGAAAATATGGATACAGTTTTTATTGATCCTAAAACATTGACCATAAACCTAAAATAAACAAAAAAATATTTTATGCGTGACTTTAACTGCCATTACCACAGTCTATTATTTTATAATTTAATATAAATCAGCTTAATCCAAAACTCACTAATGGCAAAGAACTACCAGCCATACGACCACAACCCAATTATTTTTTATTGCAAGAAACATAATCTTAGCCAAAACGATTTGTGTCGGCTATTGAGTATATCTAAAGAAACTTTGAGGAGATGGAGAAACGAGCCGTTTCT
>JAHEYA010000029.1 GCA_023251855.1 Bacteroidota bacterium | reverse complement strand
ATAAAGTAATGCGTCAGAAGGGTACTGAAGTTCCGTTCACAGGCAAGTTTTATAAATTTACAGAAAAAGGAACTTATATGTGTGCTGCTTGCGGTGCCGAATTATTCAGGTCGGATACAAAATTTGATGCAGGATGCGGCTGGCCAAGTTTTTCAGATGTACTTGATTCAAGTAAAATTGTTTATTCAAAAGATGGAAGCGCAGGAATGATGCGTACTGAAATTACCTGTGCCAAGTGTGGCGGGCACCTTGGTCATGTATTTGATGATGGCCCTAAACCTACCGGATTGCGTTATTGCATCAACTCGGTTTCTATTGACTTTAAAAAATAGTTGCTCTACCTCACCAATGTTACCGTTCCGATATATTTGTGTTTTAGGTTTTTAAAATCGAAAACCTTAATCGAATAAACATATACATCCTCTTGAGCTATTTCACTGCCGTGATTGGCTTTACCATCCCATGGTAGATCAATAGTATCGGTAAAATAAATTAAATTTCCCCACCTATCAAAGATCATCATTTCAAATTCTTTTATAAAAATTCCTTTGCCTATAAAAGTATCGTTTGTGCCATCACCATCAGGTGTAAATGCATTTGGAATATAAAATATAAAGTCGGGTTCAATTGTGATTGTTTTATACGCAGTATCTCTGCAGCTATATTGAGTAGATACAATCAATGCGATTCGATAAGTGCCTGTGTCCTGATATATTTGAGATACAGGGTTTTGCATTGATGAGATTACTCCGCCACCAAAATTCCAATCCCAAAAACTTGCTCCTGAAGAGATGTTTGAAACTGAAATGATTGGATCTGTTATAGAAGTAGCACTGGGATTAACTGAAAATTCAGCTATTGGGTTAGGGTAAACATTGATATAATTATTTTTCGATCCGGTCGCAATACAGCCACTATCAGTTGTTACGGTAAGGCTAATAGTAAAACGAGCAATCGAATCAACAGAAGTGTTGATATAGCAATGATCAAAATTTTGCGAATTCCCCGAACTGCTACCATCGCCAACATTCCATACCCATTGATCAATAGTTATTATTGATGAAGCTGACAAATCTGAAAAAGTAATACAAAGAGGTGAACATCCTGTGGTATCACTTGCTGAAAACTTCACAATAGGACTCGGATTTACAATAAGGGTTTTTGAAATTGAATCTAAACATCCAAAATCAGAAATTGTTATTAACTGAACAACATGGTTGCCAGGCGTTTGATAAACATGAGACGGATTTTGAGTAGCTCCAGCCGGACTTCCATCTCCAAAATTCCAAGTCCAGAATTGCAATGCATCAGGTGTGGAAATAGTTGATTCATCAATAAAAACAGAGCTGCTTCCTTCACAAACATTAGTAACTAAAAATTGTGCAAACGGTAATGGATGCACTACCGTAGTTTTTACTATGGTGTCTTTACATCCATTATTGCTAGTGGCTATAAGCGAAACAAGATACGAACCAGCGTTTGTGTAAGTATGGCTGCTATTTTGAGAGGTTCCAAAAAGGCTGCCATCAGCATAGTTCCATAACCAATCTGATATAGTTCCGCTTGCCACGATTGACGAATCAGTAAAATTCACAATCTGGTTTAAACATGCATCATTAAATGCGAAAGCGGCTGTTGGTTTATAAAACACCTGAACAGGCTTTGTGATAGTATCTGCACAGCCAAAATTATTTTTCACAATTAATGTTGCGTTGTAATTGCCCCCGTTAGAATAAAGATGAGAAGGGCCCGGACTATTGCTAAAAGGGCTTATATCACCAAAATCCCATTCCCATGAGCTTAGGCTGCCAGAAGCTGTATTAGAACCATCGCTAAAAACTGTGGCAACACCATTGCAAACAGGTATCGTGTTAAAATTAGAAATCGGATTAGGATGAACAACTAATGTATCGGTTGCTACCGCAGAAACCGCACAATCAGAGACTAATACGACTCCGATTATATCACCATTGTTCAATGTGTTTGCTGAATATGCAGTTCCCGTTGCACCAAGTATGTTTACTCCATTCAATTGCCATTGATACGCTGGGTTTGCTCCATTATTGGTTGGAGTCGCACTAAATACAACATCTTCGCCCGAACATATTGATGTTGGAATTGCAGTTATGTTTACCAAAGGGACAAGGGCGAGACCATAAAATTCTACTACAACTCTTCCATTGCCTGCCCTAAAATAAGTGTACATACTTCCTGTGCCAATGCCTGGGTTAGATGAATTTACCCATGGAGTATAATCAATATCGGCAATATTAGGAGGATCCTTGTATGTTGCCGGGAAAGTATTCCAATTTCCAAAGTCGGTTGAAGCCAGCGATACACCCGCTGTTACAGATGAGTGTATAAAGTTGGTTCCTCCTTCTCCGGCATAATATATACCATTACCTGAAAGGCGCAATGTTTTTATTCCACCATTATACCCTCCACCTCCGCCACCTCCAATATTTGGCCCCCCGCCTTCACCTTGCAAGCTGGGCATGCCTCCTCCAAAATTAATATCACCTCCTTGTCCGCCTGAGGTGCAATAAGTACTTGGTGCATCTCTTTCTGCACCACCACCACCACCAGAAATAAGTAAAGCACGTATTTGGTCTGCTTGAGTTATCGCTGCACTACCAGTAAAAATTCCGGATAAGCCACCCCCAAACCCCCCATAATTTTGGCTTGAAAATGCGCCCCCAAAACCATATGAAAAATTATCCACTGTTCCATCACAGGCTCCCCCTTCACCCACCATTACTGAAAACACATCTCCTGGGTTTACAACAAGGAACCCTTCGGTATACCCCCCGCCTCCTCCACCACCATTCTGTGACTGATAACTAGAGCCACCTCCACCAGCACCCCATGTTTTTAGTTTGATTTGATATACACAGGCAGGGATTGTAAGAACTTGATCGGTACCGGTATAGTTAAAAATTTGTTTTGAGAGAAAAACGTTCTGTGCATTACAGTCGTTTATGAACAAAAAAGCAAGTAAGAACAAAAAAAATCGAGTAAAAAAATAATTATCTAGAAAAACATCATTGAGTTTGAAAATGAAATTTTTATCAAAATTAATTCTCATTTATGTAAAACTTGTTTTAACTACCTCACCAATGTTACTGTTCCAATGTAATTGTGTTTTTTCTTTTTTACATCAATAATCTTAAAAGAATAAATATATACATCACGCATCGCTATTTCGCTGTCATGATTGGCTTTCCCATCCCAAGGTAAATTAATAGTATCGGTAAAATAAATTAAATTTCCCCAGCGATCAAAAATAGACATGTTGTATTCGCTGATGAACAAGCCTTTTCCGGAGAATGTTTCATTCGTATGGTCACCATCGGGGGAGAAAGCATTTGGAATGTAAAATAAAAATTCAGGCTCAATGGTGATTTTATGATTGGTAGTGTCCCTACAACCGTACTGCGTAGAAGCAATAAGTGTTATTGTGTAAGTGCCTGTATCTTTATAACTGTGTGGTAAAGGGTTAGCAATAAAAGAGGTATCCATATCATCAAAATCCCAATTCCATAAAGTAGCACCAACCGAAGTATTTGTAACAGAAATCAAAGGATCCGTATATTCAGTTGATTCCGGACTAGCAGAAAATTCGGCTTTAGGATTAGGATAAACCGTAATTAAATTATTTTTTGATACTGTTGCCACACAACCACTATCGGTAGTAACTGTAAGGCTTACTGTAAAATATTCAACGGAGTCAATTGAAGTATTAGTATAACAATGTTCAAAGTCTTTTGAGGTACCTACAGCGCTTCCATCACCTACACTCCATGCCCAATGTAGGATATAATAATTTATTGAACCAGCAACAACACTTGAAGAATCTGTAAATGAAACACAAAGTGGAGCACATCCGGAAGTATCATTTACCGTAAATTTTGCAACAGGATTAGGATGTACAATGCTTGTTTTTGAAATAGAATCGGAACAACCAAAATCAGAAACCACTACTAACTGAACAACATAAGAACCCACTGCAGCATAGAGATGCGAGGTTGTTTGGGTTGTGCTAACCGAACTGTTGTCTCCAAAATTCCAGGCGTAAGTTTGTATTACATCAGGAGGAGCTAATGTTGAATTGCTTGCAAACAAAACATTATCGCCATCACACACGTTTGTTGCGGTATATTTTGCTTTGGGTAAAGGATGAACAATTACGTTTTGAACGATAGTGTCTTTACAACCCTTGGTAGTAGTGCAAATTAAAGAAACAGGAAACGTTCCAGGGTTTAAAAATGTATGTGAAATTGTTTGAGTTGTTCCGGATGGTGTCCCATCAGCGAAATTCCACAACCAGCCCGAAATAGTATCCCCCGCAACTATTGATGAATCGGCAAAACTCATTGGTAAGTGTAAACATACATCAGCAGACCCAAAATCAGCAAAAGGCATTGTGTAAATTTTCACAGAATCCACATACGTATTGCTAACACAGCCATTTTTCACAAAATTCATAGTAACCGTATGATAACCGGTTGATGAAAAAACAACTCCTGAAGGATTTTGTACAAGGGATGTATCAATTGATGCATTTGCAAACGACCATACAAAGGTACACCCCGGAATAAAATTACCTCCTGCAGTAAAGCTGAAATTATTACTCCCTTCACACTGTCCGGAAGGAGGAATAAACGTAGCAATTGGTACAGGGCTCACTATTATAGAATCGGTTGTGAGTGGAGAAACGCAGCCATTTTCATCAACACTTAGTGTAATTATTTTTGTGCCTTGTGTTGCCCAATTAACTTGATAAGGACCTTGACCTGTGCCGGAAACAATGGTTCCTCCACCAAAATTCCATATATAGGTATCACCGGGTAAACCGCTACCTGTATAGCTAAATGTAGTATTTGCACCTATACAAGCAGGCGATGTAAAAGTGAATGTGGAGCTTGGTGGAGCTGATACAGGAATTGATACAACCGTAGGGCCTGCATGAACGTTACAATCCGTAACATCTAATGAAACATTATAATTACCGGCTGTTGCATAAATGTGAGTAGGGCTTTGAACAGTGCTTGGCGGAGTACCATCACCAAAATCCCAACTGAATGTTGCACTGGTTGAAGCGGTACCTGTATAGGTGAAGGTGATCACATTTCCTGCACAAGCAGGTGCGCTAACAGTAAATGTTAATGTGGGGACGATTGTAGTTGGACAAAAAGTGAATTTAACTTTATACGGATGCGCTGCTGAAGGACCGCTATCATCAAATTTATAGATGGTTTCCCAGCCATTGCTTCCATTTGGTGCCTGAACCAATGTGGTAATATTGGAGTTTAGAATCACCACAGAAGTAACATCCATACAGGCTGTAACGCCAGCTAATGTAAAAGGTACGTTCCAGCTACCCCATGGAGTACCGTTTACTGATAATACATCGCCTGAACAACTTGAATGTTGCCCGGGGTTGGAACCACCCTGATGCACCCACCACATTTGATTTCCTTGAACATGTAGAAAATCGATAACATCGATGCAAGCGTGCACTTCGTAATCAACACACTGTGCAAAGCTCTGCTGCACCGCAAACCCAGAGAATAGGGCATTGATGAGAATACAAATATTAAGGGTTATGGATTTAGGATTCAGAATTTTCATTTTTTTAAAATAATCTTGACTTGAACCAAATTCTTAATGGAAGAAAGAAGCTCCGCTCTCGAAAACAAGATGCAAATATCGTGATTTAGTTGCAGAGAAAACAGGGAATTTTATTGTGCTGCCATGAAACCAATAGTGCCTACAATTATTTTTCGTCTTTAAACAGGGAATGTTTATCGTTTTTAATCGGAGGTGCCAATGGTGAATAGATTGATTCTCCGCCATCAACAGCTAATGTAACACCTGTTATATAACTTGCTGCCGGGGAAAGTAAAAACAAAATGGAGGCGGCTATTTCTTCTTCGGTACCTAAGCGGTAGGTTTGATTATTTTTAATGATGTTATTAAAAAGATGTTGCCTGAATTCGGGAGCATAATTATCCAGCCCACTGGAATTAATTGTTCCCGGAGCAATTGCATTTATACGTACTCCGTATTTGCCCCATTCATTTGCTAAACTTTTTGTTAAATTTTCAACTCCTGCACGTGCCGCACCTGTATGTGATAACATCGGGAAACCATTACGAATATTAGCGATAACAGATACAATTGCTCCACCTTTATCTTTAAAAACTTTATTAAATACTTCCTGCGACATAAAAAATGTTCCGGTAAGATTCGTCTCTATCACTGCGTTCCAGCCTTTATGCGTAATCAATTCTGCAGGAGCAGGAAACTGCCCACCACCATTGTTCACTAAAAAATCAATGGTACCTGCTTCATTGATGGTTTGTTCAACACACTTTTGTATGCTTTCCTCTTCGCGGATATTACATTCTATAGGAATTGCTCTGCCACCTTCGCTTTTTATGAGATTGGCGGCCTTTATAAGGTTATCGGCTTTGCGGCTGGCGAGAATAACAGTTGCACCAAGTGATGCCAACTCCCTAGCAGTGCGCAAACCGATACCCGTACCACCACCAGTGATGAGAGCAACTTTATTTGCAAATAAATTATTTTTAAAAATACTGTTAATCATTTTTTTTACCTCACATTAACCAACTTACGTTTGTACTGCACATCATCAATTATAAGTTTGCTGATGATCTCATGCATTATTTCGGTAGTGCCTGCACCTACTGATAACAGGCGCATATCGCGCAATGCGCGTGCAACACCATAATCTTCCATATAACCCCAACCACCATGAATTTGTAAAGCTTCATCAATGATTTTAAATGACTCTTGGCCTACAAAGGCTTTTGCCATTGATATAGTGAGCGATGCTTCATTTCCTTTTTCTATAAATTCACTCACAGCACGGTATGAAAAAGAACGGCAAGCCTCCACAGCTATCGCCATTTGAGCAAGTTTGTGACGTAATACCTGAAAGTTTGAAATTGGTTTTCCAAATGCTTCTCGCTCTTTCATATACTGTTTGGCTTTTTTCATTGCCCAATCAGCAGTGGCTGTTCCATTGATAGCAGCTATCAAACGCTCTTCCTGAAAATTATTCATGATGTAATAAAATCCGGCATTTTCTTTACCGATTAAAGCGGATTTAGGAACTTTACAGTTTTCAAAAAATAATTGTCCGGTGTCGGAACTGTGCATTCCCAGCTTGTTATGGACCGGAATAGCCGAAAATCCGGGAGTAACGGTGTCAAATAAAAGCAGACTTAAATTATGACCTTCGCCTGTACGCACAGCCAACACTATAAAATTAGCCATAGTGCCGTTGGTGATAAACATTTTTGAACCATTCACCAAGTAATGATCACCCATATCTTTAGCAGTAGTTTTTATTCCGCCAACATCTGAACCTGCTGCAGGCTCGGTGATTCCGAGGGCTGCAATTTTTTGTCCGGCTAAAGCAGGAACTAAGTAATTTTGTTTTTGCTCTTCTGTGCCAAGCGCATTGATCAATGGTAGGGGCAAATACGTGTGAGCAAAAAACGACATTGACAAACCACTTATATTAGCATGTGAAAGCTCTTCTGTTACCACAACAGCCGACCATAGGTCCATACCACTGCCTCCATATTTTGTTGGAAAGCTAACGCCAAAAAAACCTTGTTCACCCATTTTGCGAAAGGTATTGCGGTCGCAGATCTTATTTTTTTCCCATTCTTCCACATAGGGTGTTATTTCTTTTTCAATGAATTGGCGGAAGGAGACTCTTAGCAATTCATGCTCTTCGGTAAACGTGTTTGTTGCCATCTGTTTTAAAGTTTGTTTTTGTTATATTTTTTTATGTTTTTAATGGTGGTGTCTTTGTATTTTTTAGATGTGGTTATAAACGAATTCTGTTGTGTTTTATATTCATTAGTTAATACATCAATTGCCTCTAGTTGATTGGCATTTGGTTTTGTTTCCATTTGGCAGAAAGTGGAATACAACTTAGAAACTTTATCCCTTATACGCACTTCATCTGCAAAAACTGATGTTTGTTTTGTGGGCATTAATTCAGCTCTTGTTTTTTCAAGTTCATCATAAAAAAGTTTGTAATTTTTATTTTTTACAAAGCCGATCGAGTCTGCTTTCAAACTATTTTGATAGGCAGAAACAGTATCAATAAGGTTGTTCACATCGTTGTAAAGGTTTAATAAACGTACTGCATTTTCATGCACCACTTTTCGGTCGTTAAGCGCAAGGTCTTTATTGGTGTCATCGTGAATGCAATTCACCTTGCTGATATATTCTTTATCGCTGATTTTTAATTTAATAGTATATGTACCGGGCATCACCATTGGGGCGACAAGTGCATAATAATCCATTTTGGTGCTGCCGGTGGCTACTCTGGGAGGTTTGCCACGCAAATTCCAATTGATCTTATTTATTCCTCTTCGCACACCTCCCGGAATTGTTTGAACCAAGGCTCCTTTTTCATCTAAAATATCAACAGAAATTTTCCCGGAACTTAACCGTTGTTTTAAATAATAATCAATGGATGGTGTTGATGCAGGGTTTTCTGCTGACCAGCCACCTGATGTTTGGCGACCTCCCCAACCATATTTGCCATTGTTCAATTTAATATCAGGTGTTGGAAAAAGATACACATCCTGTTCCCAAATATCCTTTGTTAAATTGCGGATGCTACGGATATCATCCAGAATAAAAATGCCTCTTCCATGAGTTGCAACAATCAGGTCGTTGGTGGTTGGATTTATCTGAATATCACGAACCATAGCATATTCAGGCATATTATTTTTCATCCTGAACCAATTGTTTCCTCCGTCAAGCGTTGCAAAAAGTCCCATTTCAGCACCAAGGAATAAAAGATTTTTATTTATCGGATCTTCTTTTATTTTATTTGCAAAACCTGTAAACTCTTTACTTGTTATTCTCGACCAGGTTTTACCCATATCCATGCTTTTTCCAAGATAGGTTTGAAAATCGCCATACATGTGATTTTCAAAAGTTGCATAAACTGTATTCTTATCGAATTGAGAAGGCTGAATACTGCTTACCCATGCTTGTTTGGCAATACCGGATTTTGAAATGTTCGCTGAAACATTTGTCCATGTAATTCCTGCATCAGCAGTATATTGCAGGTTACCATCATCAGTACCAATCCAAACTAAATTTTCATCTAAAGATGATTCAGCAATTGTAAAAATGGTGCAATGATTTTCGGCAGAAGTGTTGTCGGCACTCAGTCCGCCACTACCTTCCTGTTGTTGTTTCTTTTTATCGTTGGTAGTAAGATCAGGAGAAATACGCTTCCAGTTGCGACCTTGGTCTGTTGACTTGTATAAATATTGTGCCCCAACATATAAATTTTTTGGGTTTTTTGCACCGGTTACAATTGGTGTATTCCAGTTCCAGCGAAGCTTTTCTTCAGTTGCAGTTTTTTGTGGTTGAATAGTTTCGGATTTTAATGTGGTTAAATCAACACGGCTCATTTCACCACCTTGAGATTCGGAATAAACTGTTTTTCCATCAATATCGGGCACGGTCCAAAAACCATCACCGCCACCAACATTCTCCCAATTAGCATTACCGATACCGCCCGGTCCGGCACTTGGGGCTTTCCAGCTTCCATTATCCTGTAAACCGCCATACACATTATAGGGTTCTTTTTGGTCGAATGCAACATGGTAAAATTGTCCCACAGGCAATCCATGATTAAATTGCCAGGTAATTCCTTTGTCGAGGCTTGTGTAGATACCACCATCAGTGCCCACATACATTACATTTGTATTTGTGGGGTTAATCCACAAGGCGTGCATGTCACTGTGCACCCATGCACCATTGTAACTGGCTTCGGTGAAGGAATGCCCACCATCACTGCTGTATGCAAAACTAAAAGCCGGACGATAAACACGTTTTTCATCTTTTGGGTCTACAACAATTGTACTGAAATAAAATGGGCGAGCAGTTACATTAAGTGATGCGCTTTGGTTTTTCCAAGTTTCTCCACCGTCGGTTGAAATATATAAACCTGTTTTATTGCTTTCAACAATTGCCCACATTTTTTGAGGATTACTTGCCGAAAGGGTCATTGCGATTCTTCCGAAAGGTTTTTCAGGTAAACCGTTTTTTATTTCTTTCCATGTTTTTCCTGCATCCGTACTTTTGTATAACCCGCTTCCTTTACCTCCGGAATCAAAGCTATATGGGGTTCTTATAAATTGCCAGGTAGATGCAAAAATAATATTTGGATTAGTGGGATCCATCAAGATATCACCACATCCGGTTTGCGTATCGATATATAAAATTTTTTCCCATGTTTCCCCGCCATTAATAGATTTATACACTCCTCTGTTTTTGCTACTGCCCCATAAAGTACCGGGAACTGCAACATAAATAATATCT
This sequence comes from Bacteroidota bacterium, assembly GCA_023251855.1. GTDB lineage: Bacteria > Bacteroidota > Bacteroidia > 2-12-FULL-35-15 > 2-12-FULL-35-15 > 2-12-FULL-35-15. The sequence goes on along the minus strand of JAHEYA010000029.1, from coordinate 1,774 downwards.
GGTGTTTCGGGGTTTATTACAATTTTTGAAATATGTTCAGAACTATCTAATCCAATCATTTTCCAATTATCACCACCATCGGTGGTTTTATATAAACCATTACCAATAGAAACCGAGTTTCTCATATTGCTTTCTCCGGTTCCTACATATACTATTGAAGGATTTTTTTGATTGATTGCAATTGCTCCGATTGATTGACAATATTTATCGAACATTGATTTGAAAGATGCTCCGGCATTGGTTGATTTCCAAATACCTCCACCAGCTGTTCCAACGTAAATGGTTTTGCCTTCATCATTGTTTACTCCTTCGATGGCAGAGATCCGACCACTCATCGTTCCAGGGCCAAGCTGGCGGGCTTCCATAGTGCCGAACATTGCAGTGTTTACAGGAGACTGAGAAAACAACATTGTTGAAAATAGTAATGCGAGAATAACAAAAAGAATTTTCATTGGTTGGATCTGACGATTAACTGAACGTAAAAAAATGATTGTTTTCTTTTTTTTATTTTGGAAGTGAAAAGATCGATTCATCAATTGTAGGATTGACCTCAACCTTTGTGATCTCCATATTAGCGCCATCGCTCAGGATTGACATTGGATAAAAAATTCCTCCTTCAATTTTTTTATAGTTGCTAAACATGCTTGTACTCTCTTCTTCCTGGCCATTCACTTTTACTTTTTCCACTTGTTTGATCACGAAATAATTAGCAGGATCAATATAAAAAGTTGTTTCTCTGGCATCTTTACAGGTCATTTTGAGTTTAAGACATTCGGTGCCGTCAACGTCATCTTTTCCGATGTATTCCAATTTTTTTTCAAGATCTTTATAGGTAATAAATTCGTCTTGTAATTGCAAATCATCCTGACCAATTTTAATGTCTTCTGCTGTCATCGGTTCGGGTTTGGTCATGCCTCCAAAAGGCATAAATTCCCATCCTTCTTTTTCGGTCAATATACTATACCCTTTCATTCCTGTGAATGAAATATCAGCACGTTTAGCCTTTCTATCAATTTGAGTGGATATAATTTTTACTTCATTTCCTTCTTCTTTTATAGTCATTTCAATACGCATACTCTTAACTTTTGTCCAGTTTTCTTTACCGCCCACGGCCTCAATATGTTTAGAAACTATTTCATCAGTAGTTTGAGCTGAAACAGATATAAAAGCGCCTAAAAATAAAAGTGTTAAAGAGAAAGGGTTTGTTTTTTTCATTGTCTGGTTTTTGATAAAATTATTTTATCGCAAATCTAATTACAATAAACACCCGAAAAAAATAAACGTTTATTTTTTTTTAATCCTTGCATTTTTTCTTACAACACGATTGCGTATAGTTGAATTGAGACCGATGAAAAGTGAATTCTGTAAAAAATAAAAAAGATTGGTGTTTTTTTTGCTTTTCAAATGAAATTATAATATCTTCGACAGTTCAAAGGGATAAGTATATGATTTTTCAATTGTCTTAGTTATTGAAACATAAGCATTTGAATACCTTTTCATATTCGCTTGTTGAGTCTGCTTTGCAGAATTTTTTTTACAGTTAATCAAAAAAAAATTAAATACCGATGAAACGTTCATTTATTTTTTTCTTTTCTTTTGTTTTACTTTCAAGTGTGGTATTGGGTCAGCAAAATAATTTGGCGGAAGTATTTGCTCCTGTTGCTGTACTGAAACAGTTCAGAGTGGAGTATCCTGCTGTTGGTAAAGAGCTCTGGAAAAAAGATGGAGGAAATAATTATGAAGCCTCTTTTACTATGAATGACCTACCTGTAAA
>JAHEYA010000278.1 GCA_023251855.1 Bacteroidota bacterium | reverse complement strand
TGAATGGCTTGAAACATATATTCAACAGCCTGCTCCTGAAACCACTTTAAATATTCAATTAGACTATTTTAATACAAGCTCTTCCAAATGTATTGTTGATCTGTTTAAAAAGATGGAATTTCTCTCCAAAAATGGTAGCAAATCATCTATCAATTGGATGTATGATGAAGATGATGATGACATGTTAGAAGCCGGTGAAGATTATAAATCAATTATTAAAATCCCTTTCCATCTTATTTCTGTTAAAGAAAAGTAGGAAAGTTCCAAAACCAAAATTATGATAAAAAAAATAATCTTTTTTTCAAGTATCAGCTTATTAATATCCTGTAGCAACAATTCAACAGACCAAGACAAGGTTGCCGATAATTTGGTGGATACAACTAAAAAAGGTACTGCCGCACAGCCTCAAAATGAATTAGCTGATTTTAAGTTTCATGCCCTTGTTATAAATATCCCGTCTCCGTTTGAAATAATTACTCTTTTACCTGAATCGGGGGTTCCTTTTAAACAAGAGCTTGTTAATTCTACTAATAATTCAACTAAATATAATACCACCACCCAAAAGGGTCTTAATTATGGTGCTTATATCGTTGATCTGATCTATTTGTCATCGAATGAACATTTTTCGGAAGTAAAAAATTATTTTGTTACTTCAAGAGGCCTTGCTCAAAACCTTGGTTTTGTTGAAACTTTTGATCATATTATCGGACCAAGAATGGAAAAAAATATTGATAAAAAAGATACGATCATTAAAATTATTGATCAGATCTATGTTGAAATGGATAGCTATTTGCGCTCTAACGACCGTCTTTTAGCAGCTACACAAATACTTGTTGGTAGCTGGATCGAAAGTCAATACATTACTGCTAATGTTATCAAAGACCAGACAAAAAATAAAAAAAATGAAATTCTATTTCAAAAAATATTAAAACAGAATTTTGCTTCTCAAAAACTTGTTGAACTTTTAAAAGAATATGAAAAGGAAAAAGACTTTAAACCCATTATTGATGGTGTAACTGAACTCAATAAATTATATTCTGATTTACATGGTGATGATATTGATGCTGCAACACTTCAAAAACTATGTTCAAAATTGAATGAGGTTAGAGGCAAGTTTGTTAATTAAAATTAAATCAATTGAAATTTCAGAAAGCCTTGGAGTGTTTTATCTTCAAGGTTTTTTTGTTTAGTTAATTCGTAACAGACGATGAGTGAAAAAATTCTGAGAGCATTAATGCGACTGTTCGCAATTATTGCTAAATCTGACGAAAACACATTAGATGCCAAAAGCGTTGTTGAATCTTATTTAAAGCAACAGCTAAACAAAGAGCAGGTAAAAGAATACCTTTCTATTTATGATGGGTATTTAAAATTACAGGAAGAAAGTGCCGAAGGAGAAAAGAAAAAAAGACGTTTGGCTGTTAGTTCAGTTAAAGTAATTGTTATTTGCGAACAAATAAATGAAGAACTTACTCAGAAACAAAAATTCATTGTTCTTCTAAACCTTATTGAATTTGTTAATTCCAATGGCTCTATTTCAGAGCAGGAAATGGAATTTATTTCCACTGTGTCTTCATTATTTAATATTCCTGATGATGAATTTATTCAATGTTTGTGTTTAGCATCAAAAAATAATATTTCTGAAATTGAGGCTTCTAAAAATTTTTTGATTGTCAACAATGCTAAAAAATCAAGTCATACAAGCGATACCTCTGAAAGTCACACTCATACAAATGGAGTCGTTCATCATCTAATCTCTGATTCAATTGCAGGTGAATTAGGCATTTTACGTGTTAATAGTATTGGGATTTACCTTGTCCGCTATTATGGAAATTCAGAACTCTTTTTAAACGGACAAATAATTACTCCGCATAAAATTTATGTTTTATCTCAAGGCTCTTCTATCAGAAGCTCTAAAGTTCAACCGATCTATTACAGTGATATCATATTTGCATTTTCAAATGAATTTTCAGAAAGTAAAATAATATTTAATGTAAACGAAATTGATTATAAATTTAAAAACGGTCAGGTAGGCCTGCACAAGCTCAGTTTTACTGAGAATGCCGGAAAGCTCATTGGCATTATGGGAGGCAGTGGTGCCGGAAAATCAACTTTATTGAATATTTTAAATGGTAATAACAAACCCACATCCGGTAAAGTACTTGTAAATGGTTATGATCTTCACACAGATAAAAAAGAATTAGAAGGTGTTATCGGTTATATTCCTCAAGATGATTTGCTGATAGAAGAACTTAGCGTTTATCAAAATTTATTTTATAATGCTAAACTATGTTTTGATAACTATGATGATGAAAAAATTCATTCTCTGGTTATTGAAATGCTCAATGATCTTGGATTAGTTGAAACAAAAGATCTTAAAGTTGGTAATCCGCTTAACAGCACAATAAGCGGTGGACAACGAAAAAGATTAAACATTGCTTTAGAACTTATACGTGAACCTGCAGTGCTTTTTGTAGATGAACCTACTTCAGGTCTATCATCAAGAGATTCAGAAAATATAATGGATCTGCTCAAAGAACTTGCTTTAAAAGGCAAGCTTGTATTTGTTGTTATTCATCAACCATCATCTGATATATTTAAGATGTTTGATAAGCTCCTGATACTCGATGTAGGTGGCTATCCTATCTATAATGGAAATCCCATTGAATCAGTTATTTATTTTAAAACCCTTATCAATCAGGTAAATGCAAATGAAAGTGAATGTATTACTTGTGGCAATGTAAATCCGGAACAAATATTTAATATTATAGAATCAAAAGTTCTGGATGAAAATGGGAATCAAACCAGACTCAGAAGAATAAGTCCAAAAGAATGGAACGAATTTTATCTCTCCAAAACAGCTGTTAATACTACTATTTCAAAAGATTACACAAAACAAAGTATTAAAAACACATTTAAAAAACCAAATTTTTTTAATCAGTTAAAAGTATTTATTTCACGTGATGTATTGTCGAAATTATCCAATACACAATATCTTTTTATTAATCTATTGGAAGCTCCTTTTCTTGCGCTTATTCTTTCAATACTTATCAAATACTATAAAAATAACCAGAACTATTTGTTTTCAGAAAATAAGAATATGCCTGCTTACATTTTTATGTGTGTGATCGTTTCTTTATTCATGGGACTTACAGTCAGTGCTGAAGAAATTATCAGAGATAGAAAAATTTTAAAACGTGAATCTTTTTTGAATCTGAGTAAAAGCAGCTACCTGGTTTCGAAAGTATTGATTTTGTTCATTATTTCTGCAATTCAAACCATCACTTTTGTATTGATAGGTAATTATATTTTAGAAATTAAAGGAATGTATCTAGATTACTGGATGGTTTTATTTACCGCCTCCTGCTTCGCAAACATGCTTGGTTTGAACATTTCAGCCTCATTCAATTCAGCAGTTACTATTTATATTTTGATTCCATTTTTGATAATCCCTCAAATATTATTAAGCGGAGTAATTGTGAAGTTCGAAGAATTAAATCCGAAAATATCAAGCCATTCCGTAGTACCACTTACAGGTGATATAATGGCTTCCCGCTGGGCATTTGAAGCATTAGCTGTTGATCAATTTGAAAATAATAAGTATGAAAAACAGATTTACAACTACGAAAAAGAGATTAGTAATTCTAACTTTAAAAAAATATACTGGTGTTCAAAAATGGGTGATTTAGCAATGGAATGTCACTCACAAGGTGATAAAATGAATGTTGCAAGTTTAACGTCAAAATTAGAAATTCTAAAAAATGAGATTGACCAAGAAATGAAAGCGGTTCCCGGTATTCGATTCAGTAATTTGGATAAAATAAGTGTTGGAAATTTTGATGAGAACACATTTAAAGAATTGAGAGAGTATCTTGCAAGTCTTAAAAAATTCTATGTCGATAAGTACGATAGTGCAGTCAAAAGCAAAGATGAATGGATGGGTAAATTTCAGCAAACAGAAACCGGAAAAGGCCAATATACTTCATTGTTTACTACCTACCAAAATACAAAAATTGAAGAACTTGTGAAGAACTCAGGTTCTGATATGGCTGCTATTGTTGAAGAAGATGGCAGATTAATAGCTACTACCGATCCAATTTTCAGAAATGGAAGTTCAGATCATTTTGTTCGCTCCCACTTTTTTTCACCCACAAAAAATGTATTCGGAAAGCTATATAGTACCTATTGGGTAAATATTTTTGTTATCTGGGCTATGTCACTGTTATTGTGGTTTACACTGTATTTTGATACACTTAGAAAAGTGTTAAATTCCTTGACCAAATTTTTAAATAAAATTAATTTTTTTAAGAAAACTATCAACATTTGACCTATCTTCGCCAATAATTTTAAAACACATTCAAAATGAAAAAAATAATTTATTTGATCGCTTTTCTGCCATTAGTAGTTGGTTGTGGCAATCATCAATCTGAAGGTTTAATTTCAACAGAAGACAGTTTAAGAGCTGTTACCGGGGGTCAGAAAGTACGTATCCATAATCAGGATTCAAGTTTACAATCATTTATCCGCGGATTTAATGAAATTCAGGATA
>JAHEYA010000277.1 GCA_023251855.1 Bacteroidota bacterium | reverse complement strand
ATCTTTTTCTTTCTCAATGGATAACGACAACAACTATACGGTTTGGTGCATTAAAAATAAAAAAGGTATTTTTTTGAATGATAATATCAAAGAACATAAAAAATATGTAAATGAAATTGTGGTTGTGCTTGGAGAAATGACACAGTCGTTGATGTTTTGCCCAATGATCATAAAAGATAAAGTGATTGGAGTTATTACTGTTCAGAGTTATGAGAAAAACAGCTATACAAAACAACAGCTCGACATCTTAAAAACTCTTGCTAACTATGCTGCTATTGCATTTGATAATGCACGTTTATATGATAACCTGGTGAAAGGAAAAGAAGAGATCGAAAAAACATACACTAATATTCAGGTATTAAGTGAAATAGGCCAGCAGCTTACTTCTACACTGAATTTCGAGGATATTTTCAGCAAACTTCACGAAAACGTAAATCGTTTAATGGATGGCGAAGTATTTGGAATTAGAATTTACCACCCTGAAAATAATACAATAGTAACTCAATACGAGTATGAAAAAGGAGAAAGACAGGAAGCTATAACTTTCTCAACGGACAATGAAGATAACCTTTCTGTTTGGTGCATTAAAAACAAAAAGGAGATATATATGAATGACAATCTCAATGAATATAAAAAATATGTAAAAAACATTGTTCTTCTTGGAGGAGAAATGCCTCATTCTTTAATGTTTTGCCCGATGATCTTAAAAGATAAAGTGATTGGTGTAATTACTGTGCAGAGCTACCAAAAAAATAGTTATACAAAACAACATCTTGATGTGCTAAGAACACTTGCCAACTATACTGCTATCGCTTTTGATAACGCCCTGCTATATGATAATATGGAAGGAGAGGTGAAGGTGCGTACTACTGAAATTGAGAAACAAAAAACATTGGTAGAAGATAAAAATCTGAAAATTACCGATAGTATAAATTATGCACTCCGCATTCAGCAAGCCATTTTGCCAACACAGCAAATGATAAGCACTATTTTACCAAATTCATTTATCTTTTTTAAACCCAAAGATATTGTTAGCGGAGATTTTTATTGGGCGCATCATATCCCTTCTGCTAAAGAAGATGGAGTTACAAAAGGAGAGGTTTTATTTGCTGCTGTGGATTGTACCGGACATGGGGTTCCCGGGGCATTCATGAGCATTATGGGCTATAATTTATTAGAACAGATTGTTAAAGAAAATAAAATATATGAACCTGCACAGATATTAACCGAACTAAGTAAATTGGTTGTCAATTCATTAAAACAAACGGAAGAAATAGGCTCTATAAGAGAAGGAATGGATATTGCTTTGTGTAAGATCAATTATAAAAAAATGGAACTTGAATATTCAGGTGCTCATAACTCTCTTGTTTTGATAAGAAATGGGGAACTTACTGAAACAAAAGCCAATCAACGTTCAATAGGTATTTCAATAACAAGTAAAATCGCATTCCAAAATCATAAAATCAAATTAAAAAAAGGTGATACTTTTTATATTTTCTCAGATGGTTTTGCCGATCAGTTTGGCGAAAAGAGTAACCAAAAATTTTTCTATAACCCTTTCCGGGAATTATTGCTTGATATACATAAATTAAGTATGGAAAAACAAGAAAAAAAATTAGAAAAAGTAATTTCCACGTGGAAAGGCAGCAGAGAACAAACCGATGATATGCTGGTGATAGGAGTGAGGGTATAGTGTTTGTTATTTAAGATTCGTAAATTCGCAACGATTAGTTTTTTGTAAAAACAAACATGACTGAAGAAAAAATAATTGTCGGCATATCGCAAGGTGATATTAATGGAATAGGTTTAGAGGTGATCATCAAAACATTTCTTGATCCTCAAATGCTTGAGATATGCACCCCTGTTCTTTTTGGCTCCAATAAAACAGCATCATTCCATCGTAAAGCATTGAACATCGAGGATTTCAGTTTTAATCAAATAAAAGATATTTCTGAAATAAATCACAAGCGTGCCAATATTATTAATGTGTACGAAGAAGATATTGTTATTGAACTAGGTAAACAAACCGAAACAGGTGGTAAATATGCTTTAAAATCATTAGAAGCAGCAGCTTATGCACTTGCCCAGGGTAAAATAGATGTACTGGTTACTGCACCCATCAACAAAGAAAATATTCAATCTCCTGATTTTAAATTTCCCGGTCATACCGAATATCTGGATGAAAAATTTGGTACTGGAAACAGTTTAATGTTTTTGGTAAGTGATACATTACGTGTTGCCGTTGTTACCGGTCATATCCCGGTTACACAGGTAGCGCAGGCTTTAACAACCGAAAAAATAATAAAAAAAATAGAGGTATTACATAAATCACTTATTGAAGATTTGGGTGTACGTAAACCTAAAATAGCAGTACTGGGCTTAAATCCTCATGCCGGTGATAATGGCGTGATCGGTAATGAAGAAAAAAACATCATTATTCCTGCTATAGAAAAAACAAAAGAAGAGGGCAAGTTGGTTTACGGGCCCTATTCTTCTGATGGTTTTTTTGGCAGTAGTGCATACAAAAGTTTTGATGCTGTACTTGCTATGTATCACGACCAGGGTTTGATACCTTTCAAAACAATTACTTTTAATTCAGGAGTAAATTTTACGGCTGGTTTGCCCATTGTTCGCACATCTCCCGATCATGGTACCGCTTATGATATTGCCGGAAAAAATAGTGCTTCTGAAGAATCCTTTCGCAGAGCCATTTATACAGCTATTGATATTTTTAAAATTCGTAATCAATATGCCGAAATAAATGCAAATCCTTTAAACTTTAGTCTTAAAAAAAGGGATAGATAGTGATATGTAAAATGTAAAATGGCAGATGTAAGATGGTTTAAAGCCAATCGCTAAGCCCAAATCCACATTTTCCATTTCACATCTTACATTTAACATAACAATAGATATTCATTAAATTCATCTGCGGCAATCTGCTAAATCTGCGGGAAACAAATCCGGTCAAAATTGCCTTATTGCCCTTACGCAAGCTTTGCTGGCTTTATCTTTATAAAATACTGATCCGTGCGGAAAATATTGATTCCAGGCTCTTAGTGTATCATACTCCTGTGAGGTCCAATAGTAATCATTTGTAAAACCACCCACTAAATCCTTCTGCTGAAATAAAAGATCAAGTTCATTTCTTGCTGGTAAAAACCAATCGCTATATCCATTCAGTGTCAATTGGTCACATAAGCTTGCAGCATAAGTTCCTGTCCCTTGCACAGTCACAATAGTGGCGGTATTTGATAGTCCAACACCTACCGCGCCTCCAAAAGTATTTGTTTTTACATAATGCCCATTATACCATTGAATTGCTGTGCTTTGATCACTCGGAGCCGCAACTAATCCATGCATCCCCGAAGAATTAATATAAAAAATAACTCCACCCTCATAATTTTGTCCGATAGTTAAAGGTGTTTCCTTTTTGCAGGAAAATGCAAGCAAACAAATGACTATAAAAATTAATCTTTTCAAAATGTTTGAATTTTAAAGATCAACTCAAAGCCCTGTAAATGGCTGTTTCATAAAATGTACTAGTTGAAGTAACGATTATACTATCGATACAAATCTGGTTTTTAATCATTGCACTTTTATTGCTCCTTGTTCTGCTCCATTTGATGAATGATAATTGCAATAAAAATAATAAGTTCCGGCAGTAGTAAAAGTGTAGGTATAAGTATCTCCACTTTTAATTGTACCACTGTCAAAGGAACTGCCTGAGGAGGTGGCAGTATGACTTGCATTGTCTTTATTTATAAAACTAACTGTCGTGCCCACAGCCACTATCATTTGAGTTGGATTAATTGCTTTATACATTAACCATACTTCATTTTTCCCAGGCACACCCTGATCTTGTTTTTTACAACTTGATAAAATAAAAAACAAAAACATTATTAAATAAATAATTTTTGTTCTCATACTGGTAAATTATAATTTCAATTCGTAAATTCGAGTAGATTAGTTATATCATTTCCCAATATATTTTAGTCCATCACTCCCCTCTCCTTTGGAGAGGGGTTGGGGGTGAGGTCCAAGAAAAATGACCAATTCATAATAAGTATTGGTATTATCTGTATCTTATTCAAAAATCAACATCTCAACACGCCTGTTTTTCTGACGGCCGCTTTCATTCTTATTATCCGCGATCGGTTTTGATGAACCAAACCATTCTACTTTAAAATGCTCAGCTGTAATGCCTTTACTTACTAGGTAATTTTTTACTGCTTCTGCCCGCTTTTGCGATAATTTTAAATTCGTAATCTCAGCACCAACATTATCAGTATGTCCGGAGATCTTTAATTTCCAGTTGGGTTTCTTTGCCATTAAGCCTGCCAATTCATCAAGTGAAGCAAGTGATGTTGGTTTAATAATATCTTTTGCAGCAGCAAATTCCAGATTATTAAATGCTTTTTTAAGTACTTCTGCTTCCTTCTGATCCAACTTAACTACCACTTCTTTTACAGGTTCAGGTTTTGAAATAGCAAGATGAAAAAAGCCATCAGTTCCCTTAACCGCAATTTTAGAAACACCACCAACCATTACTTTCACTCGGCT
>JAHEYA010000276.1 GCA_023251855.1 Bacteroidota bacterium | reverse complement strand
TGCATAATAATGAATAACAAATCTAGTGTTATGTTAAATGTAAGATGTGAAATGGAAAATGTAGGTTTGGGCTTTGAGATTGGCTTTTAACCATCTTACATCTGCCATTTTACATTTTACATATCACTAGGCGCTACGGGTTTGCCAAACAGGCATTAACTGAAGCTTTTATTTTCCACACAATAATAGGGAAATGAAATTTCATATTCAATACTTTTTTAAAAAATCCCCAAATTATTTAATCTTCAATTGAAAGATTATATTTGTATGTTAGAAACAAAAATTTTTTAAATTAAAAAAGCAAAATCAAAAAAAATGGAAAAAATATTTTTTTCTTTACTCACAATTCCTATTATTGGGTTTTTCATCAGCTGTAATCAAGAAAACAGCGCCTTGAAAAATAAATCAAATTTGGAGGTTGATTCAACCAAAAAAGAAGTTTGGGCAGAGCTTGTTGAATCAAAAACACCCATGATAAAGCAGGATGGTTTTGATGATGAATATTGGACTTCAGTTAGTAAAAAAGTTGACAAACAGAAAATATTCAACACGATAATAGATGCAGTTTTAAGTGGTAAAAAACAAGCACATGATATTTTAACGGATTCGGTTTTAAAGATCGGAGAAGTTGAAGCAATTTTAAGTCAGAGTAAAAATACTAATCCGGAAATAAAAAAAATAAATGCGGATAATCTATCAATGATACGCATAAGGGAAAAATGGTTTTTTGATACTGAAAAATTTAAATTAGAAAAACAGGTAACACGTATTGATTTGCTTTTAAAAAATGTGAGTCAGGAAACCGGTGAATATATTGGAGATAAGCCTTTGTTTTACGTAAATTTGTAGCTGTTTTAGGCTCTTATACCTATTATTAAAATATCGTCAGTTTGTTCTTGCTCTCCTCTCCAGTTTTCAATAAAAGAATCAAGATGTTTTTTTTGTTCTTCCATTGATTTATTTTGAATAGAAAGAAGCATGTCTTTAAATTTTTTAGTTTTTAACTTTTTATTATTTTGACCAAATTGGTCTGCAAAACCATCTGTGGAAATATAAATTGTTTCATTTTTTTTGAGCTCAAATGAATGTGTTGTAAATTTTTTCAGATCGTTTTGTTCAAGACCCCCGATTGGAAATTTGTCGGCTTTGGTTTCTTCAAATTCATTGTTCTTGATATGATAAAGAGAGCGATTTGCGCCAGCATAGTCAAACTTTAATCCATTGTTTTTATTATAGTTTGGGATAAGAATTGTTTCTTCAAAACAGCAAATTGCGATGTCCATACCATCACGAGATTCGGAGCCTGTTTGTGTTTGGTGTAAAGAGTGATTTACTTCTTTGTTCAGCTGACCAAGTATTTCGGCAGGATCAGTAATTCCTTTTTCATTTACAATTTGATTAAGTAATGTATTTCCGATCACACTCATAAATGCTCCCGGAACACCATGACCGGTACAATCTACAGATGCGATAATTGTTTTTTCATCTTTTTTTGAAAACCAGTAAAAATCACCACTAACAATATGTTTAGGTTTAAAAAGGACAAAGGAATTTGGAAAGGAGTCAGAAATTTCACTTATGGAAGGCAAAATGGCTTCTTGTATCCGTTTGGCGTAGTTTACACTATCCATAACTTCCCGGTGTTTTATTTCAATATCTTCCTTTATTTCATTGATTCGCTCTTTTTCTTTATGGATAGCCATACTTTGGCTCCATAATTTTTTAACTTTTTCATCAACTTTTTTCTTTTCTGCTTCTAATTTTTCTTTTTCCTGTTGTAATACTTCAACCTGTTCCTCAACTTTCTTTTTTTCTTTGTAAACGGTTTCACTCATTTCCCAGATTTTTTTATTTTTTTCCTGAGTTTTCTTTTTTTCAATTTCAAATTTTTCTTTTTCTTCAAATTGAATTGCGGTTAAAGATTTTGCTTCGGTAAGTGATTTATCGAGTTCGTATTTTTTTGCCTGAATAAGTTCATTTTCCAATTTGAATTTTCGTTTTAAGAAATAATAAATTGAAAACACAACCATAAGAAGGATTATGGCAAAAATTGAAATCAAAATGAAAATGTTGTTAATAGGCATATGTATGTAATGAAAAAATTATCTGCGATAATTGGAGATAAATTTTAGAACTAATAATCAACAAATCTAAAATTAATTTATTTAATCACATTAAATTTACTTTTGGTGAGGAGGCGATTTTTTTTGTCACGTATTTCAAAGAAATAGTTGCCTGCATTAAATGAAGAGGTGTTTATATTTATTTTGTGATCCAGGATTTTGTAAATACCTACCAATTTGCCAATGGCGTCAACTACTTTCACATTTTCAGCATCTTCAATCTCTGAAAGGATAGTTACATTATCTATTGCAGGATTAGGAAGCAATTTTACTTTATCATTAATAAAATCGTGTTGATCAATGCCTACCCATCCGGTAAGGGCAACATCATCAGCAAATAATGTACTCCCTACTCGTGCTATTGTTGAATCTCTGCTGGCACGAATAAGAATTGCAGCAGTATCAGGCAAAGCAGATGAAAAATAACTAAGATTTGAATGAAAGGATGTATATAATGCAGTTGCCGGAATGGAAATAAATCCTATTGCAATAGTGTCCTGAATATGAGTCAGGCTATCTCGTTTTAAGAGTGCCACACCTGCTGCAGCTATATCGCTGCCTACAGGAAAATATTTAGCCCACAATTCCAATTTTGCAGGCCGGCCCGTATATGGAAAACCATATTGCAATGCAAATGGAGACAAACTGATAGCCCCTGTAAAAGTACTACCTGACATGGTATCTGTGATCAATGGTGGACTGGGATTATTATTAACAAATATGGTTTTTAATTTGATAGCATAATTTCCTGAATGTACGTCTAATCCTAAAACTTTAAAGGCAGAAACAGGATTTGGAGGTGAGGTAAGCGACAAAAAATTAAATGTTTGCCAGTTATCAGGTTCCTCATAAGAAAATTTGGGAGTCCAGTTTTCAAAACCACCGTTGGGCTGGGCAAAACAGTTCAAGGTTGAAAGTGCAAAGTTTAAAGTTACAACAGCAAATACAATGATTACTTTTTTCATTTATTTTAATTATCTGACAACATTAAATTTGCCTTGATTCAGAAGAGTGTTTTTTTTATCAAATAATTTATAGAAATAGCCGGCTGAAGGTAGTTGAGAGGTATTTATGCAGGCAGTATAATTTTGAATTTTGTAAACACCAATCAATTTACCTAAATTATCAACTATTTCGATATTATCAGCTTCTGGGATTTCAGTATGAATTGTAAGATTATCTTTTGCAGGATTAGGAAATAGTTTTACTTTATCACTAATAAAATCGTGTTGATCAATGCCTACCCATCCGGTAAGGGCAACATCATCAGCAAATAGTGTACTCCCGACTCTTGCAGCGGCCGAGTCTCTGCTTGCAAGAATAAGAATTGCAGCAGTATCAGGAAAAGCAGATGAAAAATAAGTAAGGTTTGCAAAAAAGGATGTGTAAGACGAAGTTGCCGGAATGGAAACAAATCCTGCTGCGAGAGTGTCTTGAATATGTGTTATGCTATCTCGTTTTAAGAGTACCACACCTGCTGCGCCAATATCATTACCTACAGGAAAATATTTAGCCCACAATTCCAATTTTGCAGGTCGGCCCGTATATGGAAAGCCATACTGTAATGCAAATGGAGAAAAATTGATACCCCCTGTAAAAGCGCTACCAGAGAGGGTGTCAGTAATCAATGATTGATTGGGATTATTATTAACAAATATGGTTTTTAATTTGATGGCATAATTTCCAGAGTGTACATCTAATCCTAAAACTTTAAAGGCAGAGGCAGGATTTGGCGGAGAGGTAAGCGACAAAAAATTAAATGTTTGCCAGTCATCGGGTTCTTCATAAGAAAACAGGGTAGTCCAGTTTTCAAAACCACCGTTGGGTTGAGCGACTAAGGTTGAAATTGAAAATTTCAAAATCAGAATTGTGAATAGGAGGGTTAGCTTTTTCATTTTTTTTGTACTATTTACTGGGTGTAGACCCACCAATCACTATAGAAATTCGCTTCCAAAGCACCAGTTCCAATGTATCCTTTGTTTCTAATTGCAAAACTTGCCGCATAAGCACGTTTTCCGGTAATGGGTTTTTTTTGTGTCCAACTATTTGAGTAGGGATCATATTCCCAAAAATCGGTGTAGTAACCACTCGTATTAGATGCCGAACCACTTCCAATATACCCTTTGTTGCCAATCGAAAATCCGAAAGCAATATATCTGGGTGGACCCGGCAAGGAATCTCTAAGAATCCATTTCCCCATTGGATTGTGGTTTATATCAAATCCGAGGCTTGTATCAGAAGGATCGTATTCACGAAAATCTCTTTGAGGAATGGTGGATGAATTATTTCCGACACCAACATACCCTTTGTTACCAATTGAAAAACTTGAAGCACCATTACGCTTTATGGCATCAGCTTTTTTAACCCATTGATCAGTAGCAGGATCATATTCTCTAAAATCGGCTGTTAGAATAACGGTACCAGGAGTCTTGTTCCCTGAGCCAACATAGCCTTTA
>JAHEYA010000275.1 GCA_023251855.1 Bacteroidota bacterium | reverse complement strand
CATCTTTTAAACCGCTGCAAGCAGCAATACGATAAAGGGTTCCGCCATATAATGTTACGTGAAACTCAGCAGTTTCATCAGCATTCATCAATAATGCACGATACTGCTGACCATCCGAAATAAATTGGTTCTCAAAGTGTTTAGCACAAACACTTGCAACTGTATCTGCAATTTGTGCTGACGACAAAGTTGCTATTGCAAATCCGCAAATTACCAGTACTAATTTTAACATTCCTTTTTTCATATGCTATCTGAATTTTACTTAATTTTTATTTTTATTAATTCTTCAAAACCTTATTAGGCAGTGATTATCCTACAACCTGACTTCTGATTGCTTTTATTTTCTGAGAAATAGATTCAATTTGCTCAGGAGTAATTTTTACATCTGTTTTGCTGTTGATGGTTGTCATCTTTTTTGCAGCATCAGTTGTTGGTTTTGCAAAAGTGTACTTAAATTCAACACCATCATAAACAGTTGAAAGGTCATACAAATTATCAATAAATTTAGTGTACTCCGGCTGACTGTAGTATGGGGTCAACAATTTTATCAAACTTTGTAATGATAATTTTTGTTCAGCAATTCTAAGTTTAACATCTTCGTTTGGCTTTGTTTTGTAGATATCAGTAGTAAAGTATAAACTTTCTATCCAACCACCTGCAAGCACCAATCCGCTAACATCGCTACGATCGTTAGTTTTTAAGTACGCATCACTTGAACGGTAAGCAACACCAACTAAAACAAGCATAGAGTCTCTGTTACCAATGTTTTTAGTAAAACGCTCCATTGTTTTTGCATCAAATGCCGCAGAAACACCAAGTGCATCCGATAGTTTTTTAGCAGCATTCAAATATCCGATAGCATCTTGTGATTGATCATAAATGGTTACATAACCAAGGTCAGCACCAAAAATACCAAGATTGATTGCTTTAGAAAAATTGGTTGAATACTGTGATGATTTATTTGCAGCATTTAAAACATTTTTGCTATAACCAACACCGCTGGCTTTAATTAAAAGAGCAGTTTGGATAGGAGAGGGGATACTAAAAATTTCACCACTGATGTTTATCAACGGCCCGCTTTGTGAGCTGTCAACCGGAGGTCCGTCATCCGTTTTTTTTGCGTTGTCGCTACCACAGCCTGCGGCTATTAAAGCGGAAACTGATAACACAGCTACTGTTTCTCTAAATGTGATAAATTTCAATCTCATTTTTTAAATGGTTTATTGGTATGTTTTTAAATTTATATTCTTAAATAAAGAATGGTCAAAAATAATACTTTATCCGTTAAGCCAAACAAAACCGGAATATTATTTTTTGTTTTTCATAAAGGCAAGATTTTCAGGGGTTTGCGAGCCCGAAATTGGGCGGCTTTCAAAAAAAACATAAAAATGCCTGTTGGCAGTACTCTTAAATTACTACGAATTAGGGCTAAACCATAAATGAATCGCAACCAATTTCAAGAAAAATAACGAGGCAAAAAACAATAAACCCAATTTCGTAAATTCGTTTTTTTATTCGTTATTCGTATTAGAACGTCATTGCGAGGAACGAAGCAATCTCTCTGTTTAGCAGCACTAGTAGAGATTGCTTCGGGTGAAAAACCCTCGCAATGACGCTCCGAATCAGGAACTTCTCCTTAACTTAACGAAATTGAGAGTTGGGGGTGAGGTCTAAGAAAATGTACCAATTCATGGTGGTTATTGGTATAACCTAATATCTTTGTTAAAAAATATATAAACGGTGAAGGAAGAGACAGATTTTAAAATGATCGCCAAAACAGTTTTTGGTTTGGAAGAGATCCTCTCAACAGAGCTTCAACGCCTTGGCGCACGTAATGTAGAGGTGCACAACCGTGCTGTTAGCTTTACCGGTGATAAAGGGTTTATGTACAAAGCCAACATCTCCTTACGTACTGCCTTGCGTGTACTTGTACCTATTGAAACATTTACTGTGGTGGATGAAAAATCATTATACAACTCCATACAGGCAATCAATTGGGAAGAGTATATGGATGTTACCGATACATTAGCCATTGATACTGTTTTAAATTCCGACTTGTTTACTCACTCTCAATACCTCTCGCAAAAGGCAAAGGATGCTATTGTTGATCAGTTTCGTGCAAAGCATGGTGAACGCCCTTCGGTAGATCTGGATAGGCCTACACTACGAATTCATTTACATGTTTTTGGAAATACCTGTACTGTTGCTTTAGATAGTTCAGGTGAATCGTTACACAAACGCGGTTATCGCGATAAAACAAATCTCGCACCTTTAAATGAAGTGCTTGCAGCCGGTATGATATTGCTCAGTGGCTGGGACAAACACAGCACTTTTATTGACCCTATGTGTGGCTCCGGAACTATTTTAATTGAAGCTGCAATGATTGCAAACAATATTCCCCCAGGTTATTACCGTGAAGAATATGGCTTTGAAGGCTGGAAAAAATTCAGAGCTTTTGATGAAGAATTGTATAATACCATTTTTGATGCGGCAATAAATAAAATTACCAATCATCAACAACAAATTATTGGAGGTGAGCTTTCGCCTAATGTTGCTAAAAAAGCGAAAGAAAACATTAAACACGCTAAAGTAGATGATATTGTTTCCATCAAAGTTGCTGATATCAAAGATTTTGAAGTTCCGCCCGGACGAGGCACTGTAGTTATGAATCCACCATATGGCGAACGAATGGTAAAAGACAATATCGAAGAATTATACAAAAGCATTGGGGATACTTTTAAAAAAAACTTTTCAGGTTATGATTGCTGGATGATTAGCTCTAACATGGAAGCCTTTAAACATGTAGGTTTGCGACCATCACGAAAAATTACTTTGTTCAATGGGCAGTTAGAGTGCCGCTTTATGAAATATGAAATGTACCAAGGAACAAAAAAGATTCATAAGCAGGGAGTAACCAATAGGGAATAGCCAAAGTAGGGAAAAGCCAATAAGGAATAGCCAATAGCGAACTTTGCTTTAGGAAGTCGCAAAAAATCATTTAACAATTAGTCGCTTTAACAAACCACTCTTATTCGTATATTCGTACAGATTCGTTATTCGTTGTTGTAACATGAAAAAAATTGCTGTATTTACATCAGGTGGCGACTCACCGGGAATGAATGCCTGCATCAGAGCAGTGGTGCGTACCGCCATTTTCCATAAGCTGGAAGTAACCGGCATTATGCATGGTTATGATGGTATGATAAAAAACGAATTTATTTTACTGCATCCAAAATCTGTTGCAAATATTATTCAACGTGGCGGAACCATATTAAAAACAGCACGAAGCAAAGAATTTTTAACATTGGAAGGCCGTAAAAAAGCGCTTGAAAATTTAAAAAAACATGATGTGGATGGCATTGTTGCTATAGGCGGAGATGGCACTTTCAGGGGTGCTTTGGAGTTTGCAAAAATTTGTGACATTCCTTTTGTGGGCTGCCCGGGCACTATTGATAACGATTTGATTGGAACCGATTTTACAATTGGTTATGATACTGCCATCAACACGGTGGTTGATGCAGTAGATAAAATACGAGATACAGCTGAAAGTCACGACCGTTTATTTTTTGTGGAGGTGATGGGTCGAGATGCCGGATTGATTGCATTGCGCTCAGGAATAGGAGTGGGGGCCGAATGTATTTTGATTCCTGAAACAGTTACCGATATTGATGAACTGACAAAGCGCTTGAAAAGCGGAAGAAAAAATAAATCGTCAAAAATCATTATTGTTGCTGAAGGTGATGAAGCAGGCGGAGCATTCACAATTGCAGAACAGGTGAAAAAGCGTTTGCCGGATTATGACACACGTGTAACAATACTCGGGCATATACAACGTGGAGGAAACCCTTCGGCAATGGATCGTGTAAATGGCAGCAGGATAGGTTTTTCGGCTGTTGAGGCGCTATTGGCGGGTAAACAAGGGGTAATGATTGGAGTAATAAATAAAAAAATCACCTACACTCCCTTTGCCAACGCAATAAAACATACACAACGCCTGGATCCTGAGCTGATACGTATGTTGGAGATATTGTCGTTGTGATTACTCAAGTGGCGTGGGAAAATTGTACAACTCCAAAATCTGTTAACCCCTTTCAGAATCGCCTGTTTTTTTGTATTTTCGTTAAAAAAACAAACATGAAAAACAAACCCATTTTAATTCTGTTTGTAATTTTCCATTTCTATGTAAGGCTCTCTGCACAGGATTACCAGTCCGTACGCTCTGATTTCAAACATTATTTCCGGGCAGCAAATGGAGTATTTAAAGGAATGAAAACAGATTCTGTAAAGATGACGGGCTCTGATTCTGTAATTTATAATTTCAGAACCTATAGAGAAAATCTTTCTTCCGGTTGCGCGGTTATGCCATTTGCTCCATCGTGGTTGGGTGATAAAGTTATTGTCAGAACTGACGGCACCAATTTGCTTTTCAACAAACACAAGGATACAATAACAATAAACACAAAAGCAGCTATAAATGACTCGTGGACTGTTTTACACCTTATGGGCGGACAAAAAATAACAGGAAAAATTATTTCAATTACCCAAGAAACTATTTTAGGGCAAACCGATAGTGTAAAAACAATCCG
>JAHEYA010000274.1 GCA_023251855.1 Bacteroidota bacterium | reverse complement strand
TGTAGTCATTTGAAGAATTAGCAATAATAACCTGCTGACCAATTGAATATGCCAGCGCTAAATCCACGACAAAAGTTTTATTGCCTGTTCCAATAGTCATTGAGGTTACAGAGGTGGTAGCATATTTATCTCCCGTTGGACCCATTAAACCTGTTGGACCTGTATAACCTGAACCGGTAGTACCCGTTAAGCCGGTAATTCCTGTCGAGCCGGTAAACCCAGTTGAACCGGTAGAACCCGTTGAACCGGTTGAGCCGGTATCGGCTGTTGAACCGGATGAACCAATATCACCAGTTGGTCCAATCAGACCAATAGAACCGGTTGAACCTGTGATTCCTGTTGAGCCTGTGGAACCTGTATCTCCTGTTGAGCCTGTTGAACCAATATCACCGGTAGAACCAATAAATCCAACATCACCGGTAAAACCTGTTGATCCCAAATAACCGGTTGGACCAGTGTAGCCTGTTGATCCGGTATAACCAGCTCCTGTTGCACCCACCGGACCAAGTGCACCTGCAGGCCCGGGAGCGCCTTTCAGATTTATGTACCAAGATGGAAATGTTCCTGCACCAACTATCGAAGTTACAGTAACATCCATAACACCGCTTCCCGGGATATAGCTGGTAATTGTCCCAACCATTTGATCATTTATTGAATTCGCTATAATTACTTCCTGACCAATAGAATAGGCTAATCCTGTTTCAACAGTAAAATTCTGAGGTCCTAAAGCTATTCCCATTGTGGTTGAGGAGACTGTGGAATATCTGTCGCCTGTAGAGCCAACCGATCCGGTTGAACCGGTTGAACCGGTTGTGCCAAAGCCTGTACTACCAGTTGAGCCGGTCGAGCCCATGTCACCAGTAGAAGCTGTTGAACCTGTAGCTCCTGTAATTCCTATACCCGTATAACCAGTAGACCCCAAATTACCGGTAGAACCAGTTGAACCTGTTACTCCTGTGTAACCTACTGCCCCAGTTGAACCGGTTACCCCAGTTGAACCGAATCCGGTAAACCCGGTAGATCCTATATCACCGGTAGACCCAATAGAACCTATTGCTCCAGTTGCACCAGTTGAGCCGAAGCCAGTCGAACCGGTAGATCCTAAATCACCGGTAGCACCAATAGGACCTATTCCTCCGGTTACACCTGTTGAACCAAAGCCGGTGGAACCGGTTGATCCTAAATCACCGGTTGATCCGGTTATACCAGCCAATCCCGGAGTACCATTAGCTGAATACAATGCATATGGGACACTCATAAGTTGTTGAGTCCCCATTAATGTAAGGGGTTGGAAGCTTGTTACAATACTTATCTCAATAAAGTAAGGTCCGTTAGACCAATCAATAGAATTAAATAATAACCCATTTTGTGGAACTCCGGCACCTACAACTAAATTAATCAAACCCACATTATTTGCCAGTACC
The DNA here is from genome assembly GCA_023251855.1 of Bacteroidota bacterium. Classification (GTDB taxonomy): domain Bacteria; phylum Bacteroidota; class Bacteroidia; order 2-12-FULL-35-15; family 2-12-FULL-35-15; genus 2-12-FULL-35-15. The sequence goes on along the minus strand of JAHEYA010000274.1, from coordinate 3,166 downwards.
GTATGTGTTTCGGTATAAACTATTAAGCCGGTTGAAGTGGTTTGTCGAATATTAATTTGTACTCCTACACTTTGGTTGATTAAAGGTATTCCAGAATTGTTACGAACCACAGCCTGGTAGTTAAATCCCTGTGGAACCTGCGCGAACATATCCACTCCACCCTCTTTCCAAAAGAGAGTGCTGAAAAGCAGAATAGATATAATGGCAAGTTTTTTCACGAAACACGAGTTTTTCGTTCTGTTTTTGCTCCTTAGCAAATATAATAAAATAAATCATATTTACAAATACAAAATAGGACTCAATTTATGAGTTTTTCTCCTTCACCCGATTAAACTTCATAGCCTTCAACATCCAATCGGGTAAAGGTTTTAGGGCATCGCGTTTACGCAGATCTAAATACCAACCCAGTTTTTTCAAGACAGGAATTTTTTTTGTTTCAACAAATTCTATTAATGCTCCATCCGGATCTTCGATATAACTAAAATGGCCGGCTGCTTCACCCATATCAAATTTCTCACCACTATCAACCGTATATGGATAGCCTTTTTCAGCACATAATTGTTTCATTGCCATTTGATTTGAAATATCAAAACAGAGATGAATAAAACCCTGATCGCCCCAAAAACGGTTTTCAAAAATTTTACGTGGGGTGCGATCCAGAACTTTTATCAATTCTATTTCGCTTGCCCCTAATAAATTGGAAAAGGCACCAACTCTGGGTTTGCTATGTTTTAACAAAACTCTTCTTACTTTATTTGTTCCACCCGTCATATTTTTAAGATCTTCAAACACCCCTTCTTTATCATAAAGTACAGTATCATAACCTAAAATAGCTGCATAGAATTTTTTAGAACATTCTATATCACTCACTCCAATCATACTACCAACAGCGCCACCCGTCAATTGCATTCCTCTACCAAACCATGAATCACTTTTTACAATTTGAAATAAATTATTCCATGGATCGCGCAAATAAAAAGTATCATTTCCTCCGGCATCTTTTGTTAACGCGGTAATCAGATTAACATTTTTAGATTTCAAAAAATCGTAAGAACCCTTTACATCAGTTGTTTTTATACGAGTGCAATAAAATCCCAGATCACCCAATTGAATTTCAAATTCAGGAAGTTGAGGAACTCTACTTGTATACTGCCATATTTCAAAACCTCCGCCACCTTTCATATTTATTGCTAAAATAGCATGCCGCTGATGTGGTTTTCCACCTGTATAGGGTAACATTAAATTAGCTTCAGCAGCTTCTTCAAAAACAGGAATATCCATTCCAAAATTTTGACGATACCATTTAAAAGCTTCGTGAACATTGGGAACTCCGATACCTATTTGTTGAATCCCTGCTATAGAAGGAGCCCCTCCCAACCTCCCCGATCGGGAGGAGTTGCTACTTAACCCGTCACTTGATGTACTTAAATTTTTATTCATTTTTTCCTTTCAAAGTAAATAATAAAAAACAAAAAAGTACTCTTCATTTTTTTTAATCTGACTTTCTCACTTTTTCCTGAACACAACAATCCCACCCCTACGGGGAGGTTAGGTGGGGCTATTTACTCCGCTTTTTGCTTTCGTATCATTTTCGAAAACAAACGCGGAAAAAAACGTTTTATCAAAAGAGCAAATATCTCTTTACCCCCAACAAATATCTCCTCTTTATTGTTTTTTACTCCATTCAAAATTTGTTCAACACAAGCTTCCGGACTCAATCCTTTAACTGTACTTTCGTCCATTTTACTGTGTTTGCTGCCATCACTGGTAACAGCATTCATAGAGATATTGGTACGAATTTTTCCCGGGCAAACAATTAATATTTTAATATTATCCTTATATACTTCCATTCTTAAAGAATCGAAAAAACCCATCAACGCATGCTTTGAAGCAGAATAAGCCGAACGTAAATAAAATCCGAATTTTCCAACTATACTACTGATCACAATGATCTGCCCGCTTTGCTGCTGTATCATATAAGGCAATACACTTTTGGTAAGTGCTATTGTACCAAAATAATTTACTTCCATTATACTTCTGTCAATGCTAACCGGAGTATCTTTCACCAATGAACGCTGACTAACACCACCATTATTGATAAGTACATCAATCCGTCCGAATTTATCAATTACTTGTTTTGTGAGTTCATCCACTTTTGAAGTATCCAACAAATCAAGTGGAAGAATAAATACATCTGAATCAGTAGCATTCAATCCTTTTTTTACCCGCTCTAATTCTTCTCTTCTTCTGGAAGATAAAATAAGTTTAGCACCCTTTGCTGTTAATGCCTTTGCAAAGCATTCTCCTATACCTGAAGATGCGCCTGTTATCCAAACTACTTTGTTTTGAAATGTTTCCATAAAACAAAAATAAATATTTATACTAACTTTGCATCGTTTGATTAAAAAATACTAAACAATGCAAAAAATCTTATTACTATTTACTTGTTTCCTTCTTTTTTCTTGTTCCGAAAAAAAAGCTCTTGTCATTCCTGACAGTGTATTATCAAAACAAAAAATGGCTGAAGTACTGCTTGACATTCATTTACTTGAATCAACTATAACTGTAAATAATACCAATCCGGATAAGGGTTCTAAAAATAATCCAACTCCTAATTTTGATGTTTTGAAAAAAAACAATATCAGCAAAAAACAATATGATGAGAGTTTTACATTCTATTCTCAACATCCTGAACTATTGACTGAACTGTATGATATCATTCTAAATGAGCTAAGTAAAATGCAGGCTCAGGTTGTCAATAAAAAATAAATAGGGTACTATTCTAACCCTTCATTATTTAAGGTTTAACTTTTACTTCTTTCAAAAACAAATTACATGTATCTTTTACTGATTTTTCAATTGAAATAAACTGATATTCAGGAAAGGCTTTTTTTATTTTTTCATTTGAAAACTTGCTTACCCTATTTGCTGATTGTGCTGTTTCTTTGGTGATAACAGGTGTTGCACCAGTTATAGAACAGCGAATTTTTTCTACTCTCCATGCAAAAGCAGTCAGCAATTTTCCAACCCTAATACTTGGTTTTGGTTTGCTAAAACCTTCATTCATCAACTCCAAAAAGTTTTTGATGGATACATTAAATGAATTCAATAAAAAACGTTGGTTTTTAATTTCGCTTTCCATTAATAGAATCATAAGAGCAACTAC
>JAHEYA010000273.1 GCA_023251855.1 Bacteroidota bacterium | reverse complement strand
GGTTATTACTGCTAATTCTTCAAATGACGACATGGTTGGAACAATTACAAGTTATAATTCATCCAATGGAATTATGACTGTTACTGCAACGTCTGTAACAGGTTCCGGGACGTTTGCATTATGGCAAATAAACCTAAATGGGGCACCGGGTCCTGCTGGTAGCATTGGTACCACTGGTGCAACGGGTTCAACAGGTTCAACCGGCGCAATTGGATCAATTGGAATAACGGGTTTTTCCGGTTCAACCGGAGCTACGGGTTCGGGTTCCACAGGTTCCACCGGCTCAACGGGTGTGATAGGTTCAACAGGCTCATTAGCTGCGACAGGTAGTACCGGAGCAACCGGCTCATCAGGTTCATCCGGTTCAACAGGCGCGACAGGTGGCACCGGAGCAACCGGTAAAACAGGGTTCACCGGTTCAACCGGTTCTTCCAGCTCTACCGGCAATACCGGCTCAACCGGTAGTACCGGTTCAACTGGCATTGCAGGAAGCCTTGGTTCAAGCGGAAGCACAGGTTTCAGTGGCTCAACCGGAAGTACGGGATCCACCGGAGCTACCGGCCCTACCAATGGTTGGTTGCTTGTTGGTAACGCTTCTACAACAGCTTCAACTGCTGCAATCGGTTCTCCTGCAAATAACAACTTTATAGGTACTACAGATACTAAGGATTTCGTTTTCACAACTAACAATTTAGAAAGAATTAGAATAGCAAGCGGTGGCAATGTTGGTATTGGACAATCAGTTCCCAATTCATCCTCATTGTTGGATGTTGTTTCAGCAAGCAAGGGCGTTCTTTTTCCTAGAATGACTTCTGCTCAACGAACCGCCATTGCATCACCAAGCAATGGATTATTGGTTTTTGATACTGATTTAGGCACCTTTTTAAATTGGGATGCCGGCCGTAACATATGGAAAGGATTAAGCGGATCAATAATGACTTTTGGTACGAGAGATACCAAAGGTTCGGGTTCAACTAATTATTTTAAATCGGGTACTCCTGATCAAAATAGCAATATGGAAGGTTCTTCCGATAGAACTGTCGTCCTGATGCCAAGAGCGGGAGTAATTACTAACATGTATGTTGTGACTAATACAAATAACCTGGGAGGCACTGCTACAATAACAATACAAAGTGCAGCAAATGGAATAATTGCAAATTTAGCGAATACATCATTAGCTGTCACTCTTCCAGTAGGTGCAACTACGGGAAACAATGTAACAAATGCGGTTTCTGTAAGTGCGGGTGATATTATTTGTGTAAAACTTGTAACTTCAAATACTTGTTGCGGTAATATTGGTGGTCCGCTGATAGTTTCTTTCGAGATATATTAATTAGTTACTTCTATTAATTATTCTTAACTACCAATTGCACAGTATATCTGCTCTTTACCTCCAATAAAATTTTTTTATCTTTTGTAACGCGGTCTATAGTTGACTGATCATAATACCTGATAGTTATCAATTCCAGATCATCATTATATAGCACACGATATTCTTTTTGAAGTATTTTTATCAAATCAGGCAATTTTTTAGGATCCTTGTCGATACATACGGAGAAGCTGATAGCAGAGTTTTGCATCATATTTATTTTCACTTGTTCTTCAGCAAACAATTTAAAAATATCACTAAAATTTTCTTCAACAATAAATGAAAAATCTTTTGGTGAAATAGAAAGCAGCACTTGATTTATCTTAAAAATAAAACACGGAATGGGTAGCTGTGATTGAGCTTCATTAATAATTGTACCTGTGGTTGCAGGATGCAAAAATGATTTTACAAACAATGGAATTTTTTTGTTTTGAAGAGGTTTAATTGTTTTAGGATGAATTACAGTTGCTCCGTAATAGGCTAATTCGATTGCATCTTGATAAGAAAGTTGTTCTAATTTTTTTGTTTCATCAAACCATTTAGGGTCGGCATTTAAAACTCCCGGCACATCTTTCCAGATGGTTACGCTCTCCGCATTTGTAGTATAGGCAATAATTGCAGCGGTATAGTCGGATCCTTCACGACCTAATGTTGTTGAATAATTTTCGGATGTTCCACCAATAAATCCTTGAGTTACCACAATAACTCCTTCTCTTTTGGAGAAATCTGGAGTAAGATTTTTTTCAACTAATTCATTTGTTAATTCCCAATTTACTTTTCCTTCACGATAGGTATTATCCGTTTGAATCAGATCTCTTGCATCAACCCACTTACTCTGAATACCCACTTCATTCAAATAAGCATTTACAATTTTTGTTGAAACAAGTTCACCGATGCTTACTATTTGGTCGTATTCAAAATCATAGTTGTGTGCGGGTTCATCTTCAATTGCCCAATCCAGTTCAACAAAAGAATTATTTATTTCATCATATATCGGATGATCTTTATCAGGAAACAACTGCTCAATAATATCAAAATGATATTTTTTTATTTCGCTTAATAGTGTTGCAGCATTCCCCTTTTCAGTTCTTTCGTCCGAAGAGGAATAAAAATAAGAATTCGTTAATCGTTCTAACGCATTGGTAATTTTACCCATTGCAGATATCACCACTATAATATTTTGATTTGGATACAGTTTTAAAATGGTTGCTACATTTTGCACTGCTATTGCATCTTTTACTGATGCTCCACCAAATTTGAAGACTTTCATAAAATCAATTTTAAATAAAGTTCAACGTAATAGTTTTATTTTTCTTTTCCGACTGAATACAAAAATTTTCGAGGATAACGGTTGGCTGTTGCCCAATAAACAAATATTTATACGCCATTTATACGCCATTTACGCCATCTGCCAATTCATAAAACGCCCCTTTTCTTTCACCTTTCATTTTTAGAACTCCATTATTTACAAGTGATTCCAAGTCTCTAACAGCCGTTCTTGCCGATGTGTCATTGATTTGCTGATAATCACTATTCGTAATTTTTCCTTTTTCCTTCATAAATAAAATTGCCTTTACTTGTCTATCGTTTAGGTTAAGTGATTGCAAATATTTTTCATTGTAAATATCCTTTCTAAACTCAACCGATATGTCGCTGGAATCTTCGTTCCACATAATAATTAGACCTCTTGCGTAAGTCATTGATTTAAAAAAAATTTGCCACAAAGGCACTAAGACACTAGGGAACACAAAGAATTTCTTAGTGAAACTTTGAGGCTTCGTGTCTTCGTGGCATAAAAATTTCAATACGCAAGAGGTCTATTATTTCAATTTCTTTTTTTCTTTTGCTGGGGGCAAAAAGTTTTCGCCTGTTACTACATTTTTACCCGTTTTAGCTTCTAATTCTTTGCGTGCATTTTTAGCAACAGCTCCACCTTTCTTCCCAGCTTTGGCATTTTCTGTTACTCCCTTAGCGTGTACTGCTTCGGCTATTTGCCTTGTTGAAAGTTCGGCAAGAGCTGTAAAAATCAATTCGGCTTCTGTCATGTGATCTCTCAAATTTTGAGTTTTTAAACCCTTTAAATCTTTATGATTTTTCACTGTTATACCTGTCCACTCTTGATGAATGATATTGGTTAAAAAAGCAAATTCATCCGATTTTTCTACACCACTTTCTTTCCAATAATCGGTTAGTTTGTTGCGGGTTTCTTGTCCCGTCATCCGTTGCTGTATCCACTTTTTGCTTCTACCCAGTTTTTGCCAGTTTTCTCTTGCTCTGTCTAAGCTTTGCTCGGGATTGCTTATCTCTTGCATTCTTTCGTAACCCACTTTGGCCAGCCACTGTTTAAAGGGTTCGGCTTTGGGTGAAGGGGTAGATTGAATGATACGAAGTAAATTTTGCGTATTTGCGCAATCAGTTCCCCTCATTTTTCCATCAGTAGCTTTCAATTTCAACTGTCGACAAATTGTCGACAGTTCAAGCCCATCTTCAATTTTTACTCTTTGTTTCATTTTAAACCAATAATCTCTTGCATTGCTACTATTAGTTAATACTTCCACTACATCTATTATAGAAAAATACCACTGTTCTTCTTTTTCATCCCAAAAGGTACGTACTTGCTTTTCTTCAAATAATTTTATGTTGCTCATATCTAAATATTTAAATAAGCATTAGCAAAACCGCATATCCATTTCAGATATTCGTCTCGCCAGCTTTGTTTGTATTCTATGTTTTGTGATTCTACCATTTTTATTTTCCTAAAACGTGTTTTGTTAAATGTAGTCGGGTAATCCGAAAGATTGTCTTTTGGGTTCGTTGGTCGCCCTGATGTCGGGAACTAAACTTTCTAAAAGTTGTTGGAGGTCGCCACGAAAAGTATGCTCGGTCGCATTACCAAGTTTGTAACGTTTATTTATGTTGTCAATGTATTGGTCTAACGTCATTTATTCAATCATCAATTTTCCAGTTCCAATGATTTCTTTTTTCTCATTATTTACTTTGTAAAAATAAATCCCGCCGGGCAATTGCAAGTTTAAAGTTTCAAGTTCAGAGTTTAAAGTTTGGAGGTATACTTCTTTGCCCAATACATCGTAAATCTTTAATTCCAAATTCTTATTCGTAAATTCATAACCATTCGTTATCCTCACCATCGCATGTTCACTGGACGGATTCGGCATAATCTGCACATCTGCAGAGCTGCCGCCCCATACATCCGAAATACCT
>JAHEYA010000272.1 GCA_023251855.1 Bacteroidota bacterium | reverse complement strand
TTATAAACGCTTGTTTGGACCTCCTGATGTGGAACGAAACGACATTGTAGTTTTTAATTATCCAATGGAAGAGGAACATCCTGTTGACCAACGTGTCTATTATATCAAGCGCTGTGTAGCGATTCCGGGAGATACATTAGAAATTCGTGAAGGTCAAGTTTATATCAATGGTGAATTTAATGATGTTCCTGAAAATCTACAGTTCAATTATAAAATTTTAACTGATAGTGATTCTATTGATTCGGGTTCGCTAACAAAATTAGGTATCACAGAAGGAGGTAAAATGCATCACAATGGTGAATACTGGTTTACTTTAAATGAGAAAGATGTAGACAAAGTAAAAAAAATACCTCATGTTGCTAGTGTTACGCCTCTGTTAGAAAAACAAGGAAGTTACAGTGATTACATGTTTCCCGAAAATGATCATTTTCTTTGGAATGTAGATTTTTTCGGACCAATTTATATTCCAAAAGCAGGTGATTCTGTGAGATTAAATATTGATTCTATTCCGCTTTATGAAAGGATCATCAGTATTTATGAAAAAAATAATTTACGTACCAGCCACGACTCGGTTTTTATCAATAATAAATATTCAAACTTTTATAAATTTAAAATGAACTACTTTTTTATGATGGGTGATAACCGTCACAACTCCGCTGATTCACGTTTCTGGGGCTTTTTACCTGAAGATCATATTGTTGGAAAAACAGTTTTGGTACTTTTATCAATTGATAAATCTGATGCCGGCAGCAATGTCCGTTGGAACAGGTGGTTTAAAAAAATTAAATAATCTCTCCCCTGACAGGGTTTTAAACCCTGTCAGGGTTGATTACACACAGTATAGGATCACAGTAAGTTAAATAAAAATGAATGAAGCACAAAATAAAACAGCAATCTTATCCTCTGCCTACCTTGCTCCTATTCAATATTATTCGAAATTAATTCAGTATCCAACTTGTACAATTGAACATTTCGAAAATTTCACCAAACAAACCTACCGGAGCCGTTGTGATATTTATTCTCCAAATGGTTTAAAAACATTGAGTGTTCCTCTTGTAAAGCGTGACCATCGTCAAATAGTAAAAGAGTTAAAGATCTCTTACGACCATGATTGGCGCAAGTTACACTGGCGTACGCTTGAATCCAGTTATAGACGCTCTCCTTTTTTTGAGTATTTCGAAGATGATTTTTATCCTTACTTCCATGATAAAAAATATGTTTTTTTAATTGATCTGAATGAAGCATTGCAACAGGAGATTTTGCTCCTTTTGAAAAAAAAATTAACGTACAATTTCACTTCCTACTATCATAAAACCTACAATGATGCTGATAATTACCGCACCATCATTTCGCCAAAAGAATCCCTTGAATCTGATAAAACATTTTCTATTAAGCCCTATTCTCAGGTGTTTGATACCCGACATGGATTTATTCCCAATTTAAGTATTGTTGATCTGCTTTTTAATCAAGGTTCTCGAGCCCTTGAATTTATCTAAAAAATCAATGGTAATTTGTTATTATATTTGGCAATTGTTTACCGTTATTAATAAAACTTCATTGCGAAGACAAAACGAAGTAGCAATTTTATATTTGTTTTGTGAAAGATTACTTTCGACAGAAGCCCTTTCAATAAAGGAAATAAAAACAATTCAATTTAATTTATGGACTCAGACTTCGATAAAAATCAAGATAAAATGAATCTTCTTATTTCCGAAATGGAAAAAAAGTTGGAGAAGATTTATCTGGGTGGTGGCAAAAACAGAATAGAAAAATTGCACGAACAAGGTAAAATGACTGCTCGTGAACGTATCGCATTTCTTATCGACAAAAACTCTGAAACAATTGAAATTGGCGGTTTTATGGGCGATGAAATGTACAAGGATCACGGTGGTTGCCCTGCCGGAGGAGTTGTTGTGGTGATCGCTTATGTTAGCGGCAAACAATGCATCATTGTTGCAAATGATGCTACAGTAAAAGCGGGAGCCTGGTTCCCTATCACAGCAAAAAAGAATTTAAGAGCTCAGGAAATAGCAATGGAAAACCGTTTACCAATTATTTATTTGGTGGATAGTGCCGGAGTTTATCTTCCATTACAAGATGAGATATTTGCTGATAAAGAACATTTCGGTCGCATCTTTCGCAACAATGCGATCATGTCAGGAATGGGAATTTTACAGATCTCCGCTGTTATGGGAAGCTGTGTTGCAGGTGGAGCTTATCTTCCTATCATGAGTGATGAAGCAATGATAGTTGATAAAACCGGCAGTATTTTCCTTGCCGGGTCTTACCTTGTAAAAGCTGCTATTGGTGAATCTATCGACAATGAAACATTGGGTGGTGCCACTACACACTGCGAAATATCAGGTGTTACCGATTATAAATGTAAAGATGATGCAGATTGTTTAACACGAATCCGTAACATCATAGGCAAAATTGGTCATTTCGATAAAGCCGGATTTAACCGCATTGAAGCCACTTTACCTAAAAAAAAGGAAAAAGAAATTTTAGGAATCATACCTGATGCACGCGACAAACAATATGATATGCATGAGATTATTGCACGTTTGGTGGATGATTCTGATTTTGAAGAATATAAAGAAGGGTTCGGACAAAGCATTCTTTGCGGATTAGCACGGATTGATGGTTGGAGCGTTGGCATAATTGCCAATCAACGTAAAGTGGTAAAAAGTAAAAAAGGTGAAATGCAATTTGGTGGTGTCATCTATAGCGACAGTGCTGACAAAGCCGCCCGCTTTATTATGAATTGTAATCAAAAGAAAATTCCATTATTATTTTTACAGGATGTTACCGGATTTATGGTCGGCTCTCGTTCCGAACATGGCGGTATCATTAAAGATGGTGCTAAAATGGTGAATACGATGGCAAATTCTGTTGTACCTAAATTTACTGTGGTCATCGGAAACTCCTATGGTGCCGGTAATTATGCCATGTGCGGTAAAGCCTATGACCCTCGTTTAATAGTTGGTTGGCCTACTGCTCAAATAGCAGTAATGGGTGGTGCACAAGCTGCAAAAGTTTTGGTACAAATTGAAGTAGCTTCTCTTAAAGCAAAAGGTGAAGCGATTACTCCTGAAAAAGAAACTGAATTATTTAATAAAATAAAAGACAGATACGATAGTCAAACCTCTCCATATTACGCTGCTGCACGTTTATGGGTGGATGCAATAATAAATCCTTTAGATACAAGAAAATGGATCTCCATGGGTATTGAAATGGCCAATAACGCTCCTATTACCAAAGCATACAATGTTGGGGTAATCCAGACCTGACGGTCTAAAACGAAATAATTAAAAAAATGTATATTTGCTAAAGCAAAACAAACCAATCTATGAAATCAAATATCTTCACATCACGTTTTATTTTTATTACAGTCGCAATTTTATTAGCTGCTTTCAGCCGCATGGTACCTCACATGCAAAACTTTTCTCCATTAGGAGCAATAGTACTGTTTGGTGCTGCGCACCTAACTAAAAAGTGGCAGGTATTTTTAATCCCTCTTCTTGCAACCTGGTTAAGCGATCTATTTATTAATAATGTGATCTATGCTCCATATAACCCGCAATTTGTATGGTTCTATGAAGGATTTTACTGGCAATATGGAAGTTATTTATTGATAGCCGTTGCTGCTATTTTTATTTTCAACAAAGTAAATACTCAAAAAATTGTGATAGGTGCTTTAAGCTCTTCAGCAATTTTCTTTTTTATTACCAATGCTGGTTGTTGGGTAGGAAACCCTGCTTATCCTCAAAACATAGGTGGATTAATATCTTGCTATGCAGCAGGAATTCCATTTTTAAAAGGAACTCTTTTAGGTGATCTATTTTATTCAGCTATTTTATTTGGGTCTTATTATTTTGCGCAACTTAAATTTCCGAAACTCGCTAAAGCATAATAAAAATTAGATGTTCATATAGAAATGGCGATACAATAGTGTCGCCATTTTTGTTTACTTATCTGGCTATGCCTTAGAGAGATTACTTCACAACTAATGAAATTAATGATTAGGACAAATTAAATATTTTTCATTTTTAAAGTATTCCCACTTTTCATTCGTCTTCATAATTAAGATGACAACTCAAATGCAAATTAATACCAATAGCATACTGAAAGATGAATCTCTGACCAACACTGTTACCAAGGAAAGAGGAAAGCTTTTAAGGTTCATCAGTAATCGTACGCCTACCATAGAGGATGCTGAAGATATTCTGCAGGATGTCTTTTACGAACTGATACAAAGTGAAGCTATTGAAAACACTGCATCATGGCTGTATAGGGTAGCACGCAATAAAATCACGGATTGGTACCGAAAAATGAAACCGGATAGGTTAGATGATATCTCCGTAAGCCAAGAGGATGAAGATGAATCTCTTTTACTTTCAGATATTATTCCTTCGATGGAAACAGCAGCAGATAAACAACTTTTACTAAAACTGGTATCAGAAGAGTTATCAGAAACATTAGAGGAACTGCCGGAAAACCAAAGAGAAGTATTTATACTTCATGAAATTGAAGGTAGAAGTTTGAAAGAAATTGCAGCATTAACCAATACCGGAATAAAAACGGTTATCTC
>JAHEYA010000271.1:1596-4595 GCA_023251855.1 Bacteroidota bacterium | reverse complement strand
AACCATTACTGTTGATAGTGTTTCGCCCAATCCAATTTGTCAGGGAACTTACATTTCAATTCATTATCACCTCTCAGGACCTTTATGTGATGGGGCTTACCTGATAGAGTTATCCAATTCTTCCGGAAATTTTCCCGGTGGTTTCACCAACTGGATATTCAATATTTCCTATCCTCAAACAGGTGGAACGATTTCTGTTCAGCTCCCTAATGGCGCAACTCCAAGCACCTGTTATAAGTTCAGGATAAGTAGAACTTCTCCTCCGCCTGTCATTACAGGCATTGCAAGTGCTTGTTTCACTATCAAACATTGTGATAATACCATTACAACGTTACAACCTGTGGTAACAATGGATACTGCTGCTGTTTGTATAGGTAGCGCTATTGATATTCCTTTTTATTCAACGGGCGTATTTACATTTAACACATATACAGCGCAGCTTTCGGATTCAAACGGAAATTTTACTTCTACTCCTCTTCAGCTAGGAACATTCGCTAATTCAGATACCTACGACCCTGCATTAGGCTCAGATCCGGGATCCGTATCCGGACAAATACCTCCAACTCCTCCGGGGTGCAATTATTATATCCGTGTTATTTCGAGTAATCCTGCCGATACAGGAAGTCGCTGGGGACCTTTCTGCATAAGGCAATGCGATATTACTACCAATAATAAACAAGATTTGAGTTATTGTGTTACCGATTGTTCAGTTGCTCCTCTTGGTCAGAATACTAACATCCCTGTGGATATTAATTCATTTAATTCTACTGCAGCATATGGTCCAGGAAATGTTTTTAATACTCAATTAATGAGTTCTATGACTTTTGCTCAAATTGGGAATGATGGGATTTTAGGCCATGTTGCAGCTACTCATGATACTATTTTGAAAATACATATCCCATGTAAGGATAGTTTGTCATATTATGGAATACCTGTAGGGATGAATTATATGCGGGTGGTTGCAACCAATTCAAGCACACCCGGTAATACCTTGGGCAGTTTGATAAGGGTTACTATTGGTGCTACCCATACTGTGGCACCGGTAATATCAGCTTATGATTACAGCGCCCCTTATGATTTTACATTGCCATATCCTTGGAAACCCAGAAAAGATACGTTTTGCGTAGGAGAAGTGGTAATTTTTTACTTTAGTCCTTACAATTATTCTGACCAGTCGAATTATGAATGGGCCAGTCCACAATTCAATGGTGGCAACCCTTTTTCCGGACAAAATCCTAATTCAGATCAGTCACCTTATGTATGGACATTGACCGGTGCGGGAACTTTTGCAATCAGAGTAAGAGAAACAAATAATGGTTGCAACGGCCCATGGTCGGCTTATGATACTGTTGTGATTCACGGGCCTCCCAATGTTGTAATTTCAGGTGCTAGCCCAGTTTGTCAGGGCGATACCAATCATTACCAAGTTCCGTTCGAAAACAATACCTATTATCACTGGACAGCCAGTAGCGGAATAATTGTGGATACTGCCAACAACGTGATCGATATAAAATATCCGAATATCAGTCCGCCTAATTACACCATAACCATTCATGCAATTAATTCATGTGGATCATCATCAGCAACAAAAAGTATTCAGGTAAAGCCCTACCCGATAGCAAATGCAGGGCATGATACAAATCAGTCGGCAGTGCTTAATACACCTACGGGGGTTGGATATCATTTTTCCTGGACGGATGGAACAAGTGCAATAAGCACAGCAAACACAGTAACTGTTAGCCCGCTTACCACTACTACTTATACAGTAACAGTTACCGGTCCGGGTGGATGTGCTAAAAAGGCCTCGGTAAAAGTTCAGGTTCAAACACCTGCTTTGGCAACCTTTGCCGATAGTACTTGTCCTGATGGAAATTATCCTATTCTTTTATCTACTGATAGTGCCGGAACCAGCTATTTGTGGAATCCGGGAGGAGCTACTACCAACCAAATTTCAGTAACGGATACCGGTACTTATGTGTTGCAGGTTCATTTTCCAAATGCAGTTTGTCCTAAAATAGAAACATTTCATGTGAAGCCGGATGTTTGTCCGGTTGAACTAAAACTTCCGAATGTGTTTTCACCAAATGGTGATGGGAAAAATGATTTCTTTACACCCATTTCCCCCGGCAAGTATGGAGTATATGATTTCGATAAATTTTTTATCAAAATATATAATCGTTGGGGCGAGCTTATTTTCGAATCAACGGATCCATATTTCAAATGGAACGGAACTAATGCGCAAGGAAAACCTATGTCAGATGGCGTTTATTACTATATCGGAGAAATGGCTTTAAAATCCGGAAGCTCTAAAACATTAGCAGGGTTTGTTAGTTTGATCAGGTAAGCAACCTTTTTTTAAATCCGAATGTCGTTATTTAAGAATGTATTTCTCTCAAAATATCCTAGTACTGCGGTTTCTTGACACCGCTCGAACTGACATTCTATATTGTCGGATTTGGTTAGGAATAATTTTTTTCTTTTTTTTAAATAATTGCCAGGCACAAAATTTAAAAGCAATAGCCATGAGCGGGGCTGTAAACCCTAAGCTTTCAGGAATTTACTCTTCGAAAAATAACACTCCTTTTTCTCAGTCAATAAAGCCAAATACTAATACTGGAGCTCAGTCTGGTTGTTCTCTCCCTTCTGATTTTCCAACAAACAATCGTGAATATGTAGAAGAAATAAACAAAAGAACATTTACTTCTCGCACATTTAAAGAGGAGCATGGTGGTATTGTTATTCAATACGGTTCAAAAAATTTAAATTATCTCGACAAAGAAAATAAATTTCAACCGATCAAAGCCACGTTAAGCGGCACTTCCAGTGGCTGGTCTGCTGCACAACAGCAATTTCCAACATTGCTTTATAAAGATGGCAGCACCGCAATTGAAGTTGACGAAAAAAATGAATAACCCCGCAGCAGAGCTGCGGAGTATCGCATAACTAATTCTTAATGCTTACAAAATTGTGTTCGCAAAAGCGAACATTTTATCACCCCG
>JAHEYA010000271.1:0-1586 GCA_023251855.1 Bacteroidota bacterium | reverse complement strand
AACGGCAATAAGTTTTGCTGATTATACCGTGGGAGAACAAGGAATGCTTGTCAGCAATGCAATTGCGGACATTGATAAAAAAATTATTTTTTCAGAAAACAGAATCGAAACAGATTATATCATCAGAAAGCCCATGAATACTGGCAATCAAGATTTAATTATTTCTGAAGAAATAGAAGTGCCGGAGGGATATTATATCTTATCTGATTCGCATGGATTGAGTGCTGAGGCTGTTGTTGTTTATTCTCCCGACCATAAAGAGCAAGCACGATTTCAGGCTCCTGTTTTTTATGATGCAAATAATGTAGTTGAATTTGGAAAATTCACATTGATTCAAGAATCAGGAAAAAATAGTTTACAAATTAGTATTCCTTCAAAATGGTTGAATGATGCAGCCAGAATGTATCCAATTACTATTGATCCCTTAGTTACAGGGCCTGTTTCTAATTACCCATCTGTGTTTTTGAACTCTTGTGTACTTCCTGCTTATGCATCTGATAGTATGTTAGTAACAATACCTGCGGGAATCACTATCACTAGTTTTATTGTTGAGGATAGTTATTTTGCGGATGCCTTATCAAGTCCGCCCGCATTGATGGAATATGGACATATGAAACTTTCTTCTCCTTGCGGAGCAGTTACATTCTCTTGTCAGGGAACTGCTGCTGATTCTTCTGGAACTTGTTGTCTGGTTCCAAATACTGATCTGGCAGCAAATTTATCCTGTTGTTTTACTACCTCTTGTAGTCCACAAACGTTTTATCTCACCCATGCTTTGGCAAGGAATAATTATGGTCCGGGGTGTAATAAAAATTATATTTATTACAGTCCTTATGGACAATGGCCATTCAGCGCTTTTATAACAGGAAGAACTGTTGAAACAACACAAGCCGAGTGGTCGGTATCGCCTACTTCATTGTGTGCGGATAGTTGTACTATTTTTTTAGAAGTAACAACTAATTATGGAGTTCCGCCATATACAATAACACATCCATGGGCTACAGGTCCTGCTAGCTATGGCGCTTCAATAGGTTCATGTACCAGTACCGGAACCCAAACAATTGCATTGACTATACCTAATTGTCCCGGACCAAACTGTGGAACAAATAGTACACTGAACGTTCCGCCTCCTGTAATTGTTGATGTTTGTGGTGATTCCGTGTTAGGGCTCAGTCAAAAAACAATTACCATTAAACCTGTTCCGGAAGCAACAGCAGGTCCTGTAAGTGTTTGCTCAGGAAACGCTTTAAATATGCCTGTTACCGGCTGTGTTACCGGAAGTACTTTTCATTGGGTAGGTAACAATAGCACTAATGGTAATGGAAACATAACTGATAATGTATCGAATCCGGGTGTAAATCCCATTACAATAAAATATGTGATCATCCCCACAGCAAATGGATGTATTGGGCCACCAATGACTGATTCAGCTGAAATAGATCCATTACCGATAATTAATAGTGGTGCCGGAGATACCATTTTAGCAGGCACCAGTGCTCAGTTAAATGCTTCCGGAGGATTAACCTATATATGGTTACCAACTTCTGGATTGAGTTGTAATAACTGTTCTAATCCTGTTGCATCAC
>JAHEYA010000028.1 GCA_023251855.1 Bacteroidota bacterium | reverse complement strand
GGCTCAACAACTGTAACGGCAACCCTGTCAAATACGTCTTTATCAATAGTTACAGTAACCTTAGGCTTAAGCGGCACAGCAACTACCGGTACTGATTATACTTTAGGAACAACCATTACAATTCCGATAGGTCAGTTATCAGCATCCATTACCCTGGCTTCAATAAATGATTTTATTTTTGAAGGCAACGAAACTGTAATTATTGACATTACAGGGGTAACCAACGCCACAGAGAGTGGGGTGCAGCAACAAACAGTAACCATTATTGATGATGAAACTGCCCCTACAGTAACCTTATCAGTTGGCTCTACAAGTATTGCTGAAACCTCCGGATCGACCACAGTAACAGCAACCCAATCAACAACCTCTATAGTTAATACAATTGTCACCTTAGGTTTAACCGGCACAGCAACCACCGGCACAGATTATACTCTGGGAACAACCATTACTATTCCAGCAGGCCAGTTATCAGCATCCATTCCTTTGGCTTCCGTAAATGATTTTATTTTTGAAGGTAACGAAACTGTAATTATTGATATTACAGCGGTTACCAATGGCACAGAAAGCGGGGTACAACAACAAACGGTAACCATTACCGATGATGATACTGCACCAACTGTAACTTTATCAGTAGGTAATTCAAGCATTCCCGAAACTTCAGGCTCAACTACAGTAACTGCAACATTATCAAATGCAAGCACATCAATTGTAACTGTTACTTTAGGTTTAACCGGCACAGCAACCACCGGCACAGATTATACTTTGGGAACAACCATTACAATTCCGGCAGGTCAATTATCAGCATCCATTCCATTAGCTTCGGTAAATGATTTTATTTTTGAAGGCAACGAAACCGTAATTATTGACATTACAGCGGTTGCCAATGGCACAGAAAGTGGCGTACAACAACAAACTGTAACTATTAATGATGATGATGCTGCACCAACTGTAACCTTATCTTCAGGTAATTCAACTATTGGAGAAGCTGCAGGATCTACAACTGTTATAGCAACCCTATCAAATGCAAGTACACAAAACGTCACAGTAACCCTAGGTTTAACCGGCACAGCAACTACCGGCACTGATTATACTTTAGGAACAACCATTATAATTGCAGCAGGTCAGTTATCAGGCTCCATTCCGTTGGCTTCGATTGATGATTTTATTTTTGAAGGCAACGAAACGGTAGTTGTTGATATTACAGGTGTAACCAATGGTACAGAAAGCGGAGTACAGCAACAAACTGTAACCATTATAGATGATGAAACAGCACCGGCAGTAACCTTATCGGTAGGTACTACAAGCATTCCGGAGGCCTCCGGCTCCACAACAGTAACGGCAACCCAATCAACAACCTCTATTGTTAATACAATTGTAACTCTGGGTTTAACCGGTACAGCAACTTCCGGATCTGATTATACCTTAGGAACAACCATTACAATTCCGGCAGGTCAATTATCAGCATCCATTTCATTGGCTTCGGTAAATGATTTTATTTTTGAGGGCAACGAAACTATAATTATTGACATTACAGCTGTTACCAATGGCACAGAAAATGGTGTTCAGCAACAAACCGTTACCATTTTAGAAGATGAAACAGCACCAACAGTAACCTTATCAATTGGCGGGGCAACTATTGGAGAAGCCTCCGGCTCCACAACAGTAACGGCAACCCAATCAACAACCTCTATAGTTAATACAACTGTAACCTTAGGTTTAACCGGCACAGCAACCACCAGCACAGATTATACCTTAGGAACTACCATTACAATTCCGGCAGGGCAATTATCGGCATCTATTTCTTTGGCTTCGATAAATGATTTTATTTTTGAAGGCAACGAAACTGTAATTATTGACATTACAGCTGTTACCAATGGCACAGAAAGCGGGGTACAACAACAAATCGTAACCATTATTGATGATGAAACTGCCCCAACTGTAGTTTTGTCTGTGGGAACAACTAACATTGGAGAAGCCTCAGGTTCAACAACTGTAATAGCAACCCTGTCCAACACCAGTTCGTCTGTAGTAACAGTAACCTTGGGCTTCACAGGTACAGCAACTACAGGAACTGATTATACGTTGGGAACAACTATCTCAATTCCGGTAGGTCAGTTATCGGCATCTATTACTTTGGCTTCGGTTGATGATTTTATTTTCGAGGGCAACGAAACAGTAATTATAGATATTACAGCTGTTACCAACGGCACAGAAAACGGAACCCAGCAACAAACTGTAACCATTATTGATGATGAATCTCCGCAAATGGTAACCTTATCAGTAGGTAATTCATCTATTGGAGAAGCTTCAGGTTCAACAACTGTAACAGCCACCTTGGCAAATGCAAGCACTTTAGTTGTTACCGTTACACTAGGTTTAACAGGTACAGCAACTATTGGAACTGATTACACTTTAGGAACAACCATTACAATTCCGGCAGGGCAGTTATCAGCATCCATTCCATTGGCCTCTGTCAATGATGCAGTTTATGAAGGCAACGAAACGGCAATTATTGATATTACCGGAGTAGTAAATGGAACAGAAAGTGGAGTTCAGCAACAAACGGTAACTATTATTGATGACGAAACCGCACCAACCGTTACCTTATCGGTAGGTGGGGTAACTATTGCAGAAGCCTCCGGCTCAACAACCGTAACAGCCACCTTATCAAATGCAAGTGCATTAGCGGTAACTGTTACATTAGGTTTAACCGGCACTGCCACCACAACAGTTGATTATACTTTAGGTACAACCATTACAGTTCCTGCCGGTCAATTATCAGCATCTATTACTTTGGCTTCTATCAATGATATAGTTTATGAAGGCAATGAAACGGTAATTATTGATATTACAGGAGTAACAAATGGAACAGAAAGTGGAGTTCAGCAACAAACGGTAACTATTATTGATGATGAAACCGCACCAACAGTTACTTTATCAGTTGGAGGAACAACTATTGCTGAAGCATCCGGCACAACAACTGTAACCGCCACCTTATCAAGCGCAAGTGCATTGGTAGCAACTGTAACCTTAGGTTTAACAGGCACAGCTACAACTGGTGTAGATTATACTTTAGGAACTACCATTACAATTCCTGCTGGTAGCACATCAGCATCTATTACTTTGGCTTCGCAAAATGATGCAATTTATGAGGGCAACGAAACAGTTATTATTGACATTACTGCGGTAACAAATGGTACTGAAAATGGTGTTCAACAGCAAACGGTAACCATTATAGATGATGAAACTGCACCAACAGTAACGCTAACAGTTGGTGCGACAACCATAGCAGAAGCATCCGACTCAACTACAGTAACTGCGACCTTAAATAATGTAAGTTCACAAGTAGTAACAGTCACATTAGGTTTAACCGGCACTGCAACTTCCGGTACTGATTATACTTTGGGAACAACCATTTCTATTCCTGCCGGGAGTACTTCTGCTTCTATTAAATTAACTTCAATTAATGATTTAGTATATGAGGGCAACGAAACTGTAATTATTGATATTACTGGTGTAACCAATGGTACAGAAACGGGTGTTCAGCAGCAAACGGTAACCATTATAGATGATGAAACTGCACCAACAGTAATGTTATCTGTAGGCGCTACAAGTATTCCGGAAACTGCGGGTTCAACAACAGTAACAGCCACCTTGTCTGGTGCAAGTTCATTACCTATAACTGTATCATTAGGTTTAACGGGAACTGCAACAACTTCAGTAGATTATACTTTAGGAACAACCATTGCAATTCCGGCAGGAAATACATCAGCATCCATAACACTTTCAAGTGTAACCGATGCAACATGTGAATCGAATGAAACAGTGATTATCGATATTTTAGGAGTTGTTAACGGAACAGAAAATGGAACTCAAACCGATACGGTAACAATTGTTCAGACTCATACTATTTCTTCAACAAGTGCCTTTACTAATATTACCTGCTTTGGTTTAGTGAATGGAACTGCAACCATTTTAGTTTCAGGAATTGTGGGAACAGCAACTTATGCTTGGTCTAACGGATCAGGAAATTTTGCATCCATTAGCGGATTACCAATAGGCTCATACACCTGTATTGCAACCGATAATACCGGCTGCAGCACCAGCCAATCCTATGTAATTACTCAGCCAAGCGCAATTACAAAATCACAAATATCAACTTTATGTTTTGGTCAAACTCTTACAGTAGGAACCCATATCTACTCAACAAGTGGTACATATACAACCATACTTGTTTCTTCGAACGGGTGTGATAGCACTGTAACAACCTACCTAACCATAAAACCGGCTATAGATGTTTCTACTTCAACTTCAGGCGCCACAATCACAGCGACCGAAAGTGTTGCATCGTATCAATGGATAGATTGTAATAATAATAATTTACCAATTGCAGGAGCAACTGGTCAAAGTTATACGGCTACCGCAAACGGCAGCTACGCAGTTATTGTTACAAGAAATTTTTGCTCTGATACCAGCAGTTGTGTCTCTATTTCCAATGTTGGAATTGATAAACAAGCAAATGTAAACTTTCTGAAAATTTATCCTAACCCAACTCAGGGCGATGTATCTATTGAAACATCTGCTAATATTTCTATTGAGGTTATCAATATGTTGGGGGAAGTCCTGAAGTATTATAACTTAAAATCTGGAACAAACAAAATAGAAATGGATGGATACGCAGCTGGGTTGTACTATATCAAGGCATATATTAACTTCAAAACGGAAACCATCAAAATGATTAAATATTAAATTGCGCAGTTGAATTTTTTGTATTTAATTCAAGTTGCTAGTTATCTTTCATTGTTACAATGCGTTTTTGAAACTATCCCGCTTTGGCGGGAAGACTTTCAGTTTCTAAAAACTTCCTTCACAAGGTCTTCGACAAGCTCAGACTGAATGTGCGCAGGTCATATTGAGCCTGTCGAAATATTGGGGTCGAAAAAATAAATTTCATTTATTCTTAAACGTATGGACTTTCAGTCCATAGTAGTTTAGCGAAAATATTGGCTAACAAAGGTTAAGTAATTTTGTTTTGCACACTAAAAAAACAAAACCAATTAATTGTTGTCCTGTCTTCCTCGCTGGGACACCTAAAGCAAATCGAATAATTGTAGCAAATCAGATTGCTCTTTATTCTTAATGATTAGTCGGGTATGTTTAGCTTTAGAATAGGCCCCCCCCCCGTACGAGCTAAGCTGACGCGCTGTTTTTGTGTGGTAGGGCTTAGGTTGTTTTTAATTGTAAGCTGCGCTTACCCAGTTAATAATTGGTAACAAAAAAATTCATTTGAAAAAAAATCGTTCGTATCTTCATACCTTTTGGCACAAAGTACAACTTATGCGCCTACAACAAAGTTCTTTACAAAAAAAGTTAAGAAATTTAAAAATTAAATCAAATGGATGGAGGACAGTTAATAGCCAAAGTACTTGCGAAAAACGATGTTAAATTTTTATTTACCCTTTGCGGTGGACATATTGCCCCCATTTATATTGGTGCCAAACAGGAAGGAATACGCGTAATTGATGTACGACATGAAGCGAATGCAGTATTTGCAGCAGATGCTGTTTTCCGTTCTTCGGGTGTACCCGGAGTTGTCACAGTTACTGCTGGTCCGGGAGTTACCAACACAGTTACCGCTGTAAAAAATGCAGCTATGGCTCAATCGGCACTTGTTCTTTTAGGAGGTGCTGCCGCCACAGTTTTAAAAGGCAGAGGCTCATTACAAGATATCGATCAGGTTTCCATGCTTAAATCCATTGTAAAATGGACAGCTACAATTAAAAAATATACAGACATTGTTCCTATTCTTGAAAAGGCTTTTCGTCAGGCACAGGAGGGTGTTCCGGGTCCCGTATTTGTTGAATGTCCTATTGATTTGTTATACGATGAGCAACTTGTTCGTGAATGGTATGGTGTTAAAAATAAAGAAGAACAGGGCGGAGGCATACAAAATAAATTATTGAAATGGTACTTGAAACGTCATATTGATAGAATGTTTAGCGGCAACAAGCAGGTCTCACTTCCTTCTTCAAAACAACTGGTAACTGTTTCAAATGCCAACGATAGTAATATAGATAGAGTAGTTCAATTACTTAAAAAAGCCCAAAAACCAATGATGATAATTGGCAGCCAGGCAATGTTGCAACCGAAACGAGCAACTGAATTGGCTAAAGCGATTGAACAAATTGGCATTCCGGTTTATCTTTCAGGAATGGCCCGCGGATTAATGGGAGCAGATAATCCATTACAAATCCGGCATCACCGTAAAGAAGCTTTGCGTGAAGCTGATTTAATTTTATTGGCAGGTGTTCCATGTGATTTCCGTTTAGACTATGGAAGACATTTAAACACGAAAGCCACTCATATTGCTGTTAACAGAAGTAAAAAGGAATTGAAATTAAATAAGAAGCCCACTGTAGGATTATTGCAAGACCCTTGTAATTTTTTAATTGACATTGGAAAAAAAATAAATAATTCTACCATCACAAAATGGAGAGAAACACTTAAAGGCAGGGATACACAGCGCGAAATAAATATCAGTCAACGTGCAAATGAATCTGTAAAAGGTATAAATCCCATCTTACTATTAAGAGAATTAGATACCCTTGTTGATGCGAAAAGTATTTTAGTTGCCGATGGTGGAGATTTTGTTGCAATAAGTTCTTACACATTGCATCCACGAAATCCAGTATCATGGCTTGACCCTGGAGTTTTTGGAACATTGGGTGTTGGTGCCGGATTTGCCCTTGGCGCCAAACTTTGTAACCCAGAGGCTGAGGTGTGGATTATTTATGGCGATGGATCCTGCGCATACAGTGTCGCTGAATTTGATACGTTTAAAAGGCATAACATTCCTGTAATTGCTTTAGTTGGCAATGACGCGGCATGGTCGCAAATTGCCCGGGACCAAGTGGATATTTACAAAGATGATGTTGCCACCAAATTGGCTCATTGTGATTATGATTTAGTAGTAAAAGGATATGGTGGAGATGGCGCTAAGATTGATAACATGAATAATTTCAAGAAAGTGGTTGAGTCTGCAAAAAAAAGTGTACAAAATGGTACCCCGTTTCTGATCAACGCGATTATTGGCAAAACAGATTTTAGAAAAGGTTCTATTTCTATGTAAAATTTATCATCACGATAGATCTCCAATTATTAAAAAAATTAAAATGTTCGGACAAATAAAAAAAGAAGATTCATTATTACTGGTGATCGATATTCAGGAAAGGCTAATTCCTGTTATCCAAGAACAAAAAACATTATTTAATAATGTCAATAAATTAATTCAGGGAATAAAAATAATTGGAGTTCCAACACTGTTTACAGAACAGTATTCTCAAGGACTTGGACCTACTTGCAAGGAAATTGATAGGACTGAAAATACTCCCATTATTGAAAAAATTTCTTTCAGCTGTATGAGATCCGATGAAGTAAAAAAAAGGTTAAATGAATTAAAGATACGTTCAATCATTTTGTGTGGGATAGAAACACATATATGTGTCCTGCAAACCGCTCTGGATGCCTTGAGCCAAGACTACAAGGTGCATGTAGTTGCCGATGCTGTATCATCAAGAACTGATGAAAACAAACAGTTAGGGTTGGAACGCATGAAACAATCAGGTGCTTTTATGGTTTCTACCGAAATGGTTTTATTTCAACTCCTGAATCGGTCTGGAACAGAAGAATTTAAAGGAATCAGTAAATTAATAAAATAGTCATGAAAGATTTTAAACGTGTGTTTGACAGTTTAGAATTTCAGTTGCTAAACTATCCTAATCCTGCTGCATTAGCTATTAAAGAACAAGATGGAGAAAAAAAAATCTGGAGAAAGTACAGCACACAGGAGTGTTTTGATTTTGTCAACAGATATAGCAAAGCATTACTCTCATTGGGAATTCGTAAAGGTGATAAAATTGGACTGATTTCTAATAACCGACCGGAATGGATTTTCTTAGATTTTGGTATCCAGCAAATAGGAGCTATCAATGTGCCAGTGTACCCGTCAATAACAGAGAATGAATTCAAATTTATTTTTAATGATGCTGGTATAAAACTTTGTTTTGTTTCCGATAAGGAGCTTTATAGAAAGATGAGTAATATTAAAAATGCTATACCTTCGTTACAACAAATTTTTTGCTTTGACGACATTGTAGAGACAAAAGCATGGGTAACCCATTTATCGGAGGTTTCAAATGAAGATATTAAAACAATAGAAAAAAACAAAGAAACAATTTCCGAAAACGATCTGGCAACAATTATTTATACTTCAGGAACAACAGGCTTTCCAAAGGGAGTTATGCTCACCCATAAAAATTTGGTGAGCAATGTAAAGGCAGTCCATACTGTTTTGGATATAACCCCCGGGGACCGCTCTTTGAGTTTTCTTCCCTTATGTCATAGCTTTGAAAGAACCGTATCCAATGTTTTTATAGCAAAAGGAGTTTCGGTATTTTATGCCGAAAGCCTTGATACTATTGGAGAAAATTTAAAAGAAGTGCATCCTCATTATTTTTCTACAGTACCTCGTTTACTTGAAAAAGTGTATGAAAAAATTATGCAAAAAGCAGCAACACTAAAAGGTATCAAAAAGGTTCTTTTCTTTTGGGCGCTTGATTTAGGAGAACGTTATCAGGAGAATAAGGATTTAGGAATTAGCTATAATTTTCAGTTGTGGTTGGCTAAAAAATTGGTTTTCAGTAAGTGGGAACAAGCATTGGGAGGCGAATTAAAATGTATTGTTACCGGTGCGGCTGCTTTTCAACCACGCCTTGCAAAAATTTTTGCTGCTGCAGGCATCACTATTTTAGAAGGATACGGCTTAACTGAAACATCTCCTGTATTGAGTTTGAACCAACATAATAAGCAAGACAGGCGTATTGGAACCGTTGGATTACCTATTCCGGGTGTTCAGATTAAATTTGCAGCAGATAATGAAATACTTGCAAAAGGCGACAACATCATGAAAGGATATTATAACCGACCGGATCTTACCGCTGAGGTTATTGATAAGGAAGGGTGGTTTCATACCGGGGATATAGGTGAATTTATTGAAGACCGGTTTTTAAAAATAACAGATAGAAAAAAAGAATTATTTAAAACTTCGGGTGGCAAATATGTTGCGCCTCAACCAATCGAAAATAAATTTAAAGAATCGCGTTATATTGAACAAATTATGTTGATTGGAAATGATAAAAAATTTGTTTCTGCATTAATAGTTCCTTCATTTTTAAGTATCTCGGAATGGCTCACTAAAAAAGGTGTTTTAAATGATTCTAAAAAAGAAATCACTCAAAATTCAGAAGTAAATAATTTTTTCAACGAGCTTACAAAGGAATTTAATAAAGAAATAAACAAAATTGAACAAGTTAAAAAAATTGTATTGTTACAAGATGAATGGTCTGTTGAAACTGGAGAGTTAACTCCAACTATGAAAATAAAAAGAAAATTTATTCTCGAAAAATATAAAAAGGAAATTGAAAATATATATTCTGAAAATTCCATTTGAAGAAGATTTTATTTTTGAGATTACTGTCTGAATCCAATCCAACAGGCCATCCTCCAGACAGCCGAACTTGTCAGGATCGCCATCGAAGGGGTGTATCGTCCTGAAAAAAGCTTACACTTTTTGGTTAATAATCCTGTTGTAAATTTACACAGGTCCAGAGCATCCGTTGGATTGTCAATATATTACCAAAGTAACAATGGCGGAGAGAATAGTTCAGAGGTTACCCTTCAGGTTGAACTTTCAAATAATAAAGATGTAATTTTGTTTCAGAACGAACCCAATCCTTTTGATGTAAGCACCATAATACGCTACTTTATTTCTGAAAACATTGTTGGCGATGCATCTATTCTTTTTTATGATAAATACGGCAGAGAGATCAAACAATTAGAAATTAAAGAAAAAGGATTCGGAAAAATAGAAGTCAATGCTGAAAATCTGGCCGATGGAATTTATACCTACAGCATCATGGTAAATAATAGTATCATAGATTCAAAAAAGATGATTCGCGCACACTAATTAGTGAATAATGAAAAAAACAATTTTCATATTTTACATTTTTATTTCAATCTTTTCCTTTGCTCAAAAACAAGGAAATATTTGGTATTTCGGGGATCACGCTGGATTGGATTTTAATAGCGGTTCGCCTATTGCTCTTACCAATGGAGAAATTTATGATGGCTCTGATCAATCTGAGGGAACATCTGTAATTTCTGATAGTTCTGGTGCTTTGCTGTTTTATACAAACGGACAAAAAATTTGGAATAGAAATCACATTATTATGCCAAATGGGGATAGCTTGCTTGGAAATTATTCTTCAACTCAAGCAGCTTTAATTATTCCGCAACCAGGCAGTAGTCGCTACTTTTATGTTTTTACAACGGATGCCTTTCAACATAACTTGGAAAACGGGTTTAGATATTCAATAGTTGATATTTGTCTAGACAATGGTTTAGGGGATGTAATTCAAAATAAGAAAAACATAAAACTACTTGATACAGTAGCAGAAAAATTAACTGCCGTCAGGTGTAATAATGGAATTGATTATTGGGTTATAGTTCACAAATATTTATCAGATGCGTTTTATGCTTTTCAACTTGGTAGTAACGGAATTATTGATACGGTGGTAACCCATATTGGTTCAATACATCAAGGCTATTGTGGAAACCCTTCTTCCTCAATTAATGCTATGGGTAGTATGAAGGCATCACCAAACGGAAGTAAATTGGCCATTGTGTCTGCCCAACAATGCAACAATATTTCTGAATTGTTCGACTTTAATAAGACGACAGGAGTTCTTTCCAATCTTATAAAACTTCGCACAGACTCTGTTGCCATTGGGCTTTATGGTGTTTCTTTTTCACCTAACAATTCAAAACTTTACATAACAAGTTGGATAAATCACGATAGAATTTATCAGTATGATTTAACATCAGGTAATTCAACTACAATTACAAATTCGAAATCTGTCATTACGTTTCATAATGGTGGACCTTGGTATATGGCGATGCAGTTGGGTTCTGATGGCAAACTTTATATCGCAGAAAGGGGACAAAGCTACATGGGAGTAATTAATTTTCCAGATTTAAATGGGGTAAGTTGTAATTATCAGGACTCAGCAGTTTCATTAAATGGCAAAACAAATGTTCTTGGGTTGCCTAATTTTATTGATTTATTTGACTATTCAAATACTACTTATGGCTGCCTGACTGGAATAGAAGAACAATTGCTCTCAAAAAACTTTACATTACTAAATCAAAACGTTCCGAACCCATTTACCGAGCAAACTACCATTTTTTTTAATGAAGAAGCAAAGAATACAACACT
The DNA here is from genome assembly GCA_023251855.1 of Bacteroidota bacterium. Classification (GTDB taxonomy): domain Bacteria; phylum Bacteroidota; class Bacteroidia; order 2-12-FULL-35-15; family 2-12-FULL-35-15; genus 2-12-FULL-35-15. The sequence continues at coordinate 988 of JAHEYA010000028.1, read as the reverse complement.
AAAAATTACAGATGTTTTAGGAAAAGAAATAAAAAGCGTTGCTATTCCTAACGGAACAAAGGAGTTTGTTTTCAAAAGAGAAAACCTTGCTAATGGGGTTTATTTTTATACTATTATTTCTGAAAACAAAAATGTTGCTTCCGGTAAGTTAGTGATTCAATAGTTCTGGTTGTTCCATATGCTTTCAAAATATTTAATTGAAACTTTCTTTCTGTAAAAAAGCAAAACTGTCCAAAGCCAACCTTGTCTTGCACGCAACCAAAGAAACTGAAATAGATTCTTTGTGCTGTTTGCTATCGGTGTCGCTATGTCTGGAATTACTGTCAATTTTTTTTAAATTAATTTTCAAATGTAGGAATTAAAGCGACTGCTCTGTTAATTTAACACTGAAGTGATATCTGTGCTACAGAAGTGAAAACTCTTGGCTGTGCCTGAATCTCGCAAATTTAGTAGGCTCTGTATTCAAGGCACTGAACAAAATCGAAAAAACACTTAGCAACTTTTTCTCAGACATAGCACTTTGCTCGGTGGACACGGATAACCGAATTGTAAAATACGCAGGGGCAAACAGACCCATTTGGATTATCCGCAAAGGGCAAAAAGAAGTGGAAGAAATAAAAGCTACAAAAAAAGCAATCGGAGGTCTCACAGAGGATGACCAACACTTCGACACTCACGAAATAAAATTGCAACAAGGCGATACCTTTTATTTATCTACTGATGGCTACGCAGATACATTTGGCGGGCAAGACAAGAAAAAACTTATGACTAAAAAATTAAAAGAAATCCTGCTCGAAATTCAAGATAAATCAATGAAGGAACAAGAGAAGCATTTAGATGACTTTATCGAAAATTGGAAAGCAGGGACAGAACAAGTGGACGACATTCTGGTAATCGGGGTTCGGCTGTGACGGTTGGCAGACATAAAATACAACGATTAAAGCCGGTGCGTCAAATTGTTAATTGCTGTTGATAAAAGAAGCGTTTT
>JAHEYA010000270.1 GCA_023251855.1 Bacteroidota bacterium | reverse complement strand
AAAGTACATTATGCAACAGATAGAGTAGGAGCGTTTGAAAAAACAGTTACCTTAACTTCTAATGCTGACACCCCTTCAAAAGTTATTAAAATTAAAGGTGTTGTTAATCCTGATCCAACACCTGCTGTACCCGCAGCTCCTGCAGGTGATATAAAAAAATAATTTTTTCTGATTTTATCGGTCAAATCCCTCTCTATTTTTCTTTTAGAGAGGGATTTTTTTATAAGCTATTGATATTTAAAATACTGCTAACTTTGGCTAATTAAAAAATAAACTTCATGCCAAAGATATCCGCAAAGGGTAATTCAATGCCCGCATCTCCTATACGTAAATTGGTTCCTTATGCTGAAACAGCAAAAATAGCTGGGCGCAAAATTTATCATTTAAATATTGGTCAACCTGATATTGAAACACCACAAATCATGTTGGAGGCTATTAAAAATTCTGAAATCAAAGTTTTGGAATACTCTCATTCTGCAGGCTTTGAATCGTATCGAAAAAAATTGGCAAGCTATTATCAACGTTTTAATATTTCGATTGATGCAACTGAAATGATTATAACGACAGGTGGTTCAGAGGCTCTTCAAATTGCGATGATGACCTGCTTTGACCCGGGTGATGAAATCATTATCCCTGAACCTTTTTATGCCAATTACAATGGCTTTTCCTGTGCTGCGGGTCTAATCGTAAAACCTGTAAAATCATTTATAGAAACCGGATTTGCTTTGCCTCCGATCTCAGAATTTGAAAAATTAATAAGTCCTAAAACAAAAGGGATAATGATCTGTAATCCCGGAAACCCAACCGGTTATTTATATTCAAGGGAGGAATTAGAATTATTAAAACAATTGGTGATAAAATATGACCTGTTCTTTCTGTCAGATGAGGTATACAGAGAATTTTGTTACGATGGGAAAGAGTATGTTTCTGTAATGCATTTAAAGGGTATTGATAACAATGTAGTATTATTAGATTCTATTTCCAAACGTTATAGCGCCTGTGGTGCACGTATTGGGGCCTTAATTTCAAAAAACAAAGAAATAATGGCTGCTGCATTGAAATTTGCTCAGGCACGTTTAAGTCCGCCAACATTTGGACAAATAGGAGCAGAGGCTGCATTAAATACACCAAAAGAATATTTTGATACTGTTCAAAAAGAATATATAGGACGCAGGGATTTTGTGATAGATGCTTTGAATAAAATGGATGGTGTATTTTGTCCAAAGCCCAGTGGCGCCTTCTATTGCATAGCTCGTTTACCAATTGATGATTCAGATAAATTTTGCCAGTGGTTATTAGAATCCTTTGAATTTAAAGGTGAAACAGTAATGTTAGCACCCGCTACAGGTTTTTATTCAACACCAGGCTCTGGAAAAAATGAAGTTCGTTTGGCCTATGTATTAAATAAAGAGGAGCTGAAAAAAGCAATGATCTGTTTAGAAAATGCGTTGAAAGTATATCCTAGAAGAGTATAATAAATATAGATATCGAATTGATAAATTTCTAAATAGGATACAGGCTAATTATGCATTATTTAGTTCACTTAAACATCTCAAAAAAGCGTCACGCATTCCTTCACATTGGTTTTCTCTCCCGCAATTGTTTGCCTGATGTGCTTCAATGATAGAGTCATTCAAATGCATAATTTGTTGATTTAGCCACTGTGTCATCTGTTTTAACTGATCAGGATTCATGGGTTCGCAATTTAAATTTTTTCTTTTCTACAGGTATTATCGCATTTACATCAACGCTTTCCTCTGTTATATAAATCAGTTTGTTGAGGCATCTCATAAAAGCATCCCGCATTCCTTCATATTGAGCTTCCTTTATATAATTATTGGCTCTACGTGCTTCATTCATGCTTTCGCACATAATTACGATTTGCTGTCTCAGCCAAAGAATCATTTGTTGTAATTGCTCAGGATTCATAAGAACAGTTTTTTTTAAAGGTTTGACTCTTCTACGTTTGCTGCTATGATTAAGTTTCAACCAAATATCAACCATTGATTTCAAGGATATTGGGCAACTCCTCAGCAGATAAACAAAAATATAGAACGCTGATAACGCTTATGAATATGATAACACAGATAAAATCTTTTTTAATCTATACATTACGGTTAACAAAAATAAAAATCATACTTATCATAAGAATCTGCTTTATCTGCGTTCTATTCGGTTGGTAAGTAGTAGGAGTTTTAAAATGGATTAGCTCAGAAGGCCTACAATCATTACCTTAGTATCGAAATAGAAAAAGAGCACGGTCAAATGTTTGTAAAATTTATAGAACAATTAAAAAAACGTTTTGAAAAACCTTTGCCAGGAGAGAAAGCACAATTTTTGATGGCTCCCCTTGCCAGACAAGGTGTTCAGAATATACAAGCCGATAAATACGCTCCTAAAAAAAGTGCGGTTTTGATATTGCTATTTCCTGTAAAAGATAAAATACATACACTGCTAATTCAGCGCCCTGTTTACGATGGTGTTCATAGTGGACAAGTGGCTTTTCCGGGAGGGAAATTTGAAGAAAACGATATTGATTTGAAACAAACAGCGCTTCGGGAAACTTTTGAGGAAATTGGGATTAGTTCTGAAGCTATTGAAATTATTGGTCAACTAAGCGATATTTATATAAAACCTAGTAATTTTTTAGTGTCTCCATTTATCGGATATTTGCGCCAAAAGCCTGATTTTATTATTGATTCCCACGAAGTGCAGAAAATAATTACTGTTGACTTGTTCAGCTTGAATGACCCGAAAATCAGATCTGAAAAGGTCATTACCCGCAGCTCCGGACATAAAATAAAAGCACCCTATTATGAGGTGGAGGATTTAACAGTTTGGGGCGCAACAGCAATGATAATAAGCGAATTGAATGTTGTTACAGACGAATCAAAGTCTATTGTCCTCTAAAATCGATTACTTAAAAACAAGCAGAAGAGCAGCTCCCCCTTGATAAATAAACACGATACCGGTAATAAGAAGGATAATGCCCAACAAGATAGAAACCTTTCGTAGTATGGTATGACTAAGACGTTTACTGATTTTATTGGCGAAATAAGCTTTTAAAATATCAGTGAAAAATACAATTGAAAGAGTGGTTGTAAAAAATGAAATGATATGAAGATGAGTGTATTCTTTGTTTGAACTGACAGCTCCAACCCAAAGTATCCAAAGGAAGATTACCGCTGGGTTCAATATATTCAGAAAAAATCCTTTTGTAATAAATAAGTATAAGTGGACTGCTTTTATTTCTATCCCTTTTTCTTTTTCTTCGGGGGTTTTATGGAAAATACTGAATAAACCGAATATTACTAATAGAGTTCCTCCGATCAATCCGATATAAATTTTATTTTTAGGATTCTCGAATAATTGAGCGATACCGACATAAGCAAGGACTACACAGATCAAATCACTTAAAAATATCCCAAAAGCAACTCCTAGTCCGGGATGAAATCCTTTTTTACTACTTGTTTGAATAAGCGTAAACATAGAGGGACCCGGCTGTATTGCCAAAAGAAATCCGAGACCAAAACCTTGTAAAATCGCTTGTAAAAACATTACTAATTAGTTAAATTTTTTTTTCAAATACATCTCCCAATCGTTCAATTTTGCGTTTTTCAAAACACGCGGAAATTTAAATGCACCACCAATTTTACCAATAGATTGCATATAGTCGTAAAACACGTGGCTCGGTATCACATCAATAATTACTTCTTTTAAAGCAGCAATACGTTCTACACGATAATCATCATTCAGATCTTTTAATACTTCATCAATCCGTTTTCGCAATAATTCTTTATCAACTTTATCATCTGTTCCAATGAACCAATGGTGAGCAAATAATGTATCGTAATTAATACCCGCAACAGTGAATTCTTTTATGTTAATGTTCAACTCACCTGAAACAAGCTCAATAGCACGATTCATATTATCCTGCGAAAGATGCTCTCCGCATAAACTCAAAAAGTGTTTTGTTCTGCCGGTAATAATTATTTCATAACGATCAACCGAAGTAAATTTTACTACATCACCTATTAAATAACGCCAAGCACCTGCACAAGTTGAAAGCAGTAAAGCATATTCCACATCTTCCTTTACTGCTCCAATATGAAGGGTTTCAGGGTTTTCAACTAGGGTTCCTTCTGAATCAAAATTTTGTTCATTGAAAGGAACAAACTCAAAGAATATACCATTGTTAAGCACCATTCTGCAGGAGTCTGTTCCTTGCCTGTCCTGATAAGCAATAAAACCTTCCGATGCCAAATACGAATCGAAATACATAATAGGTTTGCCCATAATCTTGTTAAAACCCTTTTTGTAGGGGGCAATAGCAACACCACCATGGACATATATCTTCAGGTTTGGCCAAATATCATGAATGGTTTTCACATTATATTCAGCAATAATTTTTTCAAAAAGAATCTGTACCCAAGCCGGAACACCAACAACGATAGATATATCCCAGTTTTTAGCATTTTTAGTAATTTCCTGAAGTTTGGTTTCCCAATCACGTTCTTTTGAAATACGTTTACCCGGTTTATAAAAATGTTGAAAATAAAAAGGAATATTCTTAGCTTGAATACCGCTAAGATCACCTTCAAAA
>JAHEYA010000027.1:7636-12328 GCA_023251855.1 Bacteroidota bacterium | reverse complement strand
TTCACAATTCTCCAGCCGCCCATCATTGTACCACATCCAATGGCAGTATAACATGCAATAGTTATCCATACCGGAAAATGACTTCCGTCAATTGTCATTTTATGTGTTATAGGATCCATTTTCTGAGCAATGTCGGCCCAACCTGGAATAGCCTGTCCTTTTTCTTTTAGTTGTTTCATAAATACCATTAAAGCAGCAGCGATTACTCCCATTACTTTTTGCGCATCATTTCCACCATGACCGATGCTGAACAAGCCAGCAGCTACTAATTGTGATCGTTTGAACCAACGGGTAGCTTTTGCAGGATGCGCTCTTTTACTGATATTTAAAATAACAACATTGATGATGGCAGCTATGACTAAACCAATAACCGGTGCAAGAAAAATAAAAGCAAAAGTTTTAAATATTTTTTCCTGATTTACTACTCCCCAGCCAGCACAGGCAATAGCGGCTCCGGCAAGCCCCCCGATTAATGTATGTGATGAGCTTGATGGTATTCCAAACCACCAAGTTAATAGATTCCAAATAATAGCAGAGAGCAGTGCTGCGGCTATAACAGTAAAATTTATAACATCATTATTTACAATTTTGGCAATTGTATTAGCGATATTTAAATCGAATATCCAAAAAGCAACCACATTAAAAAAGGCCGCCCAAAGCACTGCTTGAAAAGGACTTAGAACTTTTGTTGATACAATATTGGTAATTGAATTTGCAGCATCATGAAAACCATTAATAAGGTCAAAAATAAGTGCAAGTATGATGATGACTATTAATATTACCATTTTAGTTGTTGGTTGTTAGTTGTTGGTTGAAAAAAACAATTCAGCAAATCTTCAAATCAACAAATTTTCAAATCAATTTAAGCATTTTTAACAAGAATAGATTCCAGAACATTGGCAGCATCTTCACACATATCAGTTGCGGTTTCCATGGCGAGTAAAACCTCTTTCATTTTAATGATTTCTATTGCATTTTTTTCTTCTTCAAATAATTTAGCGATCGCCATATCAAAAATATCATCCGCATGGTTTTCAATACTGTTTATACGAACGCAGGCTTCCTTAATTTTATTAATGTTTTTCATGTCCTTTAATTCGCAAACCGCATTGTGCAGTTCGGTAGCACACTTTTCAATTAATTCAGCAAGTTTGACTATAGAGGGAGTCATTGTTTCCACTTTGTAAAGTTCCATCCGTTTTGATGAACCATGCACATAATCAGCAATATTATCTATTGCGGAAATTAATGCGTGAATATCTTCTCTATCGTAAGGAGTAATAAAATTTGCACTTAACTCATGAAAGGTTTCATGGGTAATATTGTCGCCAACATGCTCCAAGCGCTCAACTTCGCGGGTTAATTCTTTTCTTCTTTCAGGAGATGCAGTAGTTACCATTTCAACCAATGCTTTTGAAATATCAATTAAGTTGGCAGTTGCTTTTTCGAAAAGCACAAAAAATATTTTATCTTTTGGTTGAAAAAATTGAAAGATGTTAAAGCCCATTTGTTTAGATTTTAGATTTTTATGTTTCCTTGTTTGAAGAAAAACAAAAATAGGCTGAATCGGTTCGCAGGGAATAAAAACGGGGTTACCCTTTTGTTATTATTATGTTACCGAATTGTTAATTTTTTTCACAATCAAGAGTAAGCCAAACGTTAATTTAAAAACAGGAGAAACAAAGTGCTTATTTTCAAACCAATAACATTTTGTAGTAGTCATCAACCAAATGGCTACTAGTTTGAAGCCATAATAACCCAATTAACGCCATCAGATTGAAGCATTGCCCATTTACCGGGACCAGCTAGCAGAATTGATGTACCAGTAGCAGCGGAGCCTATAGGAACAACATTTGAAGCGTTGCTGGTAACAGCACTCCCCATTATACTTTTAACATACAAGATTCGTCCCGGATAGCTTGCAGCTGGAAGTAAGGTAACGGCACATGCAACACCAGTAAAAATCAAAGAGGCATCAGTTGCCAACATAGTATAATTTGCCGCATTAATAGTTGTTGGTGCTTTAAGTGATATTGGTCCTGCAACTGTTAGTGTTGTAGTTGGACTTATTGTTCCAATACCCACATTGCCAGAATTTGCCTCAGTTACCAATGCATACTTGTTTGTTATTGTACCAGTACCTGTTGGCGCAGAAATATATGTTGCATACCAATTTGTCATTGCTGCCCCTCCATTATAAACAATACCGTTTTTAAATCCGGTGTAATTGGAAGTAATTGTAATTGTAGGATTAATGTGTAAGGTAGCAGCAGGGCTTGTAGTACCAATCCCCACATTGCTAGCTTGAGTAATTGCCATTGCGGCCGGACCGGTATCACCCGGGTGAAATTCTAAAGCTGATCCTACCCCTGCTGTCCAAATTCCGAATTGGGTAGTCCCGCCATTTGCAAATTGCAAATCACCACCTGCTGTGCCAGTTCCTTTTAATAACAACCTGCTTTCACCGGATGTAGATGTTATACTCATAATTTGACCTAAGCCACTAGAAACTTCAAGGGGGTAAGTGATGTTTGTTGGTGTTCCAATACCCACGTAGCCGGTAGCCCTGTCGATGTTCAGGGCTTCAATATCACTTGTAATTAATCTGTCTGCCGCATTATGCACCCCAATTACAAATAAATTGCGAACAGCATCATACTGCATATAGCCACCCCACCAGGTATTGGGTATGTTTTCACCTATAAGCCTTATAGAAGAAGAGTAATTGGCACTAGCATTAGTGGCGAATAATTCTAAGCTGGGTGTTACACCTACCATTTCCAAAGTGTTCTGTGGTGTAGTTGTTCCAATGCCAAGCCTTTTATTTGTATTATCCCAATTAAAATTTGCATCACCTCCAACTGTTGCATTTGCTGTAAAAAATGCCACTTGCGGTGGTGCTCCGGAAACTATTCCTGTATTTGTACTTGCTCCCCATGAAAGCACTCCAGTGCCATCATTGATTGGAAAAGTGTTAGCGGTACCTTGTGTTAAAGGCAGGGTAAGCGAATAAGTACCGGTTGTTGCACCCGTTTGAAGACTAACAGTATTGGTATTAGTACTGTTATTAAAAATAAGTGAACCATTAGTTGCTGCTGCTCCTCCTAACCCTCCTGATGGAATACCCGTTCTAATTGCTCCAGCAGAATGTAGTAAAGATGCAGGAGCAGTTGTTCCAATACCCACATTGCCTGTTCCTTTAATCCTCATCAGTTCATTACTTGTGGTGCTACTTGTTCCGGCAAAAAACGCATGGTCGGCACCCGGTATATCAACCTGATATCTAAGATAGCCTGTGTTTATACCGAAACCTACATATTGATGGTCATTATTATTACCATCCCACAGTACAACTTTTCGGTTTACAAGTGCGTTTGAAAATTGAAGAGGAGCATTGGGAGTACTTATTCCAATACCCACATTACCGTTTTTCAAAACAGTCATTGCATTTGAGCTTGAAGCGCCAGAGGCAGTTCCATTACCAATTACAAACAAACGATCAGCAGCATTCCAGGCAAGTGCACTTGCAGGCACATAAGTAGTATTGTACTGTCCAATAACTGTTTCAGCAAATGAAGGAGCAGTGGTATTTGATCCCATTGAAGTGGAATAAACTCCACTAGCAATTGTAGTATTTCCCATTGCAGTAGAAGTGTTTCCGCTGGCAGTGGTGGTACCCCCCATTGCTATGGATTGACTTCCACTGGCAGTTGTGGAGAGTCCGATAGCAGTAGAAATTAGCCCACTAGCTAAAGTGCCCTGACCCATTGCTGTGGAATAAGCATTGCTGGCAGTTGTAGTGAACCCCATGGCTGTGGCATAAGTGCCACTTGCTACCGTGTTATATCCCATAGCATTAGAATAGCTACCAACAGAGGCATCGTCCCACTGTGTACCAGTTACATTACCTGCTCTGAAAGCGGCTTTGCCGGGGTAAAACATCATGCGGCTTCCTGCTCCAAGAACAGGAACAGTGCCAGCCGCATTATAAGTTCCACTAACCAAAAACCCTTTGGTGGTATTGGCGCCAAGATCAACATGAAGAACTGCGTTTGCATTTGGGGCTGTTGTTCCAATTCCAACATTGCCATTACCTAAAATTGTCATTTTGGTACTCATGGTTTGTAATGTAGAACTTGAAGCAGCTGTTGTTCCATTTTGAAATGAGATTGTACTTGTACCGGTTCCTTTACCTAAACCTGCCTGTAATATTAAATCACCACCCGCCAAATCTGCTGTTCCTGCTGTTACAGTTCCTCCTGCGGCAACTGTAAGTGACTTTCCGGCTACAGTATTAGCTGTGTTTTCAATCCAGAACTTTTGTGCTGCGGAATTTCCTAAACTTAAAATATTTGTAGGTGTTGTTGTTCCAATACCAACATTCCCGGTGCTTTCTCTTATTACCAAGGCATCCATTGAATGTTGCCCAAATGAACCGTTAGCGTTAATAGAAAAAACACCCAACCTCATCCCAAAATTATATTCAGCCATAATCCCGTTAGTTCCATTTGTTGTGTTGGTCATATCACCTAAATATAAAATAGCTCTTTCACCGGAAGCATCAAAACCGTTTGGTCCCAATATTCTTGTATTACCTGAAATATCCAATGTTTGAGTAGGAGAAATTGTTCCGAACCCAACATTACCGCTACTTGCTATTCTCATTCGTTCCAATTTGTTGGTTCCGAAAAC
>JAHEYA010000027.1:0-7626 GCA_023251855.1 Bacteroidota bacterium | reverse complement strand
TAATTTTGATTAGCTCCAATTGCTGTACCAATAGCTGATGCGGAAGGCACGGTGCCTGCGTTGCCCAGTAACCCCCAGTTATTACCACCGCTGCCACCACTAAGCGAAACCCATTTGTTGCTTGAAGCCCAGTAATAAAAACCGGGAAATACATTATCGGGAGAAGTTCCGTTAGTTGCAGTATTGTATACCAATAAACTTGTTATGGGAGAGGGAACAGTAGTATTATCAAGGGTTCCTGTTAGTGCTACCCGTGGAATAAGCACTCCCTTGCTTGTTGAAGTAATATCAAGCAGTGCTGCCGTGTTGGGTGTAGATGTTCCAATACCTACATTTCCGTTATTATCAACAATAACCCGTGTTGCACCAGCGGTTAGAAAACTTAAGCTTGAAGAAGCACCGATGTTTAATTGGGAATTGGCATAAATATCTGCATTGGTACCAGTATTGGATAAAAATTCAATTTCGTTTGAAGTACTGTTTTTCAAGGTTAACAGAGCCGTTGGAGTTGTTGTTCCAATACCTACATTGCCATTGGTTGCAATTCTCATTCGTTCAGAATTGTTAGCAATCATTACGAAGTCCTGTGCATCAGTACTGCCAATTACATAACTGCTTGTACCTAATGTGTTTCCTCCTAAACTCCAGTATTTTTCACTAACACCTCCTGTTGCGATGGTAACCCATTTTCCACCATCCCAGTAATAATAACCCGGGGCAACATCATTAGGAGATGTACCTGCAGTAGCGGTATTATATACTAATAAGCTTATTGCAGGAGATGCTACCGGGCTTGCATTATTAGAAGCAACTAAAGCTACGCGAGGTATCAGCAACCCTTTGTTTGTTGATGATATTTCAAGCAAAGCAGAGGCATCAGGACTAGTTGTTCCAATGCCCACATTGCCGCTTTGTGTAAGCACCATCATGAATCCGGAGGGATTCCAAAAAGTAAAGTTGTCTACTGCACCACCATTGTCGCTTCGTAATCCTTCCATCCATTTTGCTGTTCCGGCCGAATTAAAATGCACAGTTGCGGACTGATCACCTTTCAAGCTAAGAGCGCTCATTGTTGCTGAATTCGGGTCTAGATAAGTAGTGCCGCCAAACACATGTAACCTGTTCACGGGACTTGTTATTCCAATTCCCACATTGCCACTTCCCAATAAAGTCATAACTTGTTTTGTACCAGTTGTAGTTGAAGCATCAATTCCAAAATTCCAAAGATAAAAATCCACTGCGTTTCCGGCAGATGAAAAACCATCATGGCGGGTTTTTATGGCATGGCGATAAGTATCAGTACCACTCCACCCAAAAAGTATTTGATTGGAAGTAAACGCACCTCCAATATTTCCTGCCCTAACTAACAAAGCATTAATCGCATCAGCAACATCTAATCTAAAACTGGGGCTTGCTGTACCAATACCCACATTACCTCCATTGTTATAAATATTACTACTACTTAGTACCCACTGTGATCCATTCCAAAAGGGAGTATTTCCGGCAGTTGCACCATTTGCCAAAAATCCTGTTGAGCCGGTGACTCCCTGTAAACCTGTGGCTCCGGTAGTTCCAGTTGCGCCCGTTGCTCCAGTTGCTCCTGTATTTCCAATACTTCCACTTGCTCCAGCAACTCCAGTTGCGCCCGTTGCTCCGGTATTTCCAATACTTCCACTTGCTCCGGCTACTCCAGTTGCTCCCGTTGCTCCGGTTGTTCCCGTTGTTCCATTTGTTCCGGTTGTTCCGGTTGTTCCATTTGCTCCGGTTGTTCCCGTTGCTCCGGTTGTTCCGGTTGTTCCGGTTGTTCCCGTTGTTCCCGTTGTTCCGGTTGCCCCCGTTGTTCCCGTTGCTCCTGTTGTTCCCGTTGCTCCTGTATTTCCAATACTTCCATTTGTTCCTGTTGCGCCAATACTTCCATTAGGTCCGGTAGTACCGATACTTCCATTAGCTCCGGTAGCTCCTATTACTCCATTTGCTCCCGTAGCCCCTGTAGCTCCTGTAGCTCCGGAATATCCTGCACCTTGTGGCCCGGCAGGCCCGGCAGGCCCAGGGGCACCATTTAGATTTACTTGCCAGGCACTAAATGGTCCCGAACCACCAAGTATTGATGTAACGTTAACTTCCATTATACCGGTTCCGGAAAAATAATTTGTTACTGAGCCAATCATTTGGTCAGTAGATGAATTGGCAATAATTACTACTTGTCCGATAGAATAAGCTAATCCTGTTTCTACAGTAAAGGTTTGCGAAGAGATGCTTATTGACATTAATGTAGATGAGGTAGTTGCATATCTGTCCCCTGTTGGGCCCGTTGAGCCAGTGTTTCCGGAGCCGGTAGCACCAGTATTGCCGCTATTACCTGTTGGCCCTATAGCTCCCGTTTCTCCTGTTACCCCTGTTGCCCCGCTTGTTCCGTTTGCTCCAGTAGTTCCTGTATTGCCAATTGTTCCTGTATTACCTGTTAAACCAACATCACCGGAAGAACCAGTAGTGCCTATGGTACCTGTAGCACCCGTTTCACCGAGCATACCAGTAGTGCCTGTACTACCCGTAACGCCAGTGTCGCCAGAAGCGCCTGTGGAACCAATAGTGCCGGTTGCGCCCATATCTCCGGTAATACCAGTAACACCCATATCACCAGTAGTGCCGGTACTACCACTGCTACCTGTGGTACCAAAATCGCCTGTGGCACCGGTGTTTCCAGAAAATCCTGTTGAACCAATGAGTCCTGTTGCGCCCGTTGAACCGATCAAACCTTGAGGTCCTGCAGGGCCGGGAGCACCGTTCAAGTTAATTTGCCAAGGAGAATAGGGTCCCGGGCCTCCGGTTATAGAAGTTACATTAATCGTCATTAATCCTGATCCCGGATTAAAACTTGTTATTTTTCCGATCATTTCATCAGTAGACGAATAAGCTATGATCACTTCTTGACCCAGAGAGTAAGCTAAACCAAGATCATTAGTAGTAAAGGTTTGAGGGCTCAATGATATTGTCATTGAGGTGGATGAGGTGGTTGCATACCTATCACCTGTAATACCGGTTGCACCTGTTGAACCGGAGCCTGACGGACCAGTTGAGCCGGTGTAACCGGTATTGCCTGTTGAGTTGGTAGCCCCCGTTGCACCTGTTGTACCAGAATTTCCTGTTGTTCCTGTTGAACCCGTGATTCCGGTAACACCGGTTAATCCTGAGGAACCAACAGATCCGGTAGCACCCGTAGCAGCTGTTGAACCTGTTGAGCCGGTACTACCAATCAAACCGGTAGAGCCAGTATCACCGATAGCCCCTGTAGCTGAAGTGGTGCCGGTAGTACCAATAATTCCGGTTGAACCGCTATAACCAGTGATACCAGATACGCCTGTTGCACCTGTTGCGCCTGTTGTGCCTGTTGAGGCATTAGCTCCAGTTGCTCCTGTGAACCCTGTTTTACCAAAAGCACCTGTTGAACCAATAGATCCAGTTGCTCCTGTTGAACCTGTTGAGCCGGTACCACCTGTCGAACCCATTAAACCTTCTAAATTCACTGACCAACCTGCATATGTTCCAGCACCAGTTGTAGAAGTTACGTTTATTGAAATTATACCGGTCAGTGAATTATAGTTGGTCACTTTTCCAACCATTTGATTGTTCGGGTTAAAATTAACCACCACAATTTGTCCGATTGAATATGCTAAGCCTGTTCCAACACTGAATGGGACCAAAGGCCCAAGCGCTATTGTCAAACTATTGATAGAGGTTGTAAAATATCGATCACCTTTTGGGCCAGTAGCTCCTGTTAATCCTGTTGTTCCGGTAGCGCCCGTACTACCAATTGTGCCAGTATTTCCAGTGAACCCTGTTATTCCGATAGCGCCTATCAACCCGGTAGCACCGCTAGCTCCAATACTTCCAGTAGCACCAGTAAAACCAATATCTCCTGTAGTGCCTGTGTTTCCTGTGCTACCAACACTTCCAATACCACCGGTAGCACCAATTTGGCCCGCTGTTCCGTTTTGACCTGTTGAACCGTTTATTCCATTTGTGCCACTTGCGCCTGTTACTCCAATATTACCGGCAAGTCCAAATGCCTGAATCCAAAGAGAGCCGTCCCAGAAATAAATTCCTTTACCACCTCCAAACATTGCAGCGTTATTATTATAAACCAACAAGCTAACAGCAGGATTTGGAATGGTTGAGATGTCGGTTGTTGAAATTAAACTTACACGTGGTATTAGTAAACCTTGGTTGGTTGAGAATATATCTAAACGTGCAGATGGGTTGGGTGAAGTTGTACCGATACCCACATTTTGCTGAGCAAAAGAAACAATAGGCAATAGACAGACAACTATAAATCGAAAACTGCAAATGCTCCTTTGGCGGGATAAACTCCGGAGAGCGATGAAGAAAAAATATATATAAAAGAGTATGAATTTTCTCATTTTATTTGTTGCAAATACTTTCGACAGTAGTTTATAAAAGACCTAAATGTACAAAATATAATTTTTTGCAAACTCCCTCTACGAAACATTCCTAAACTATGTTACACTTTTTAATTTATTTCTACAAAGCCAAGTTTTATTTATTGCACCACTTTTCCTTTATTTCATTTCGGAAACATGATTACTCTCACTATATTTGTCACCTATTCAGGTAAAACCTGAATAGGTGACATAAAAAAACCAGACAATGCTAAGAAGCGATAAATTTGCAGACCGCCATAATGGTCCAAGAGAAAAAGATGTAAAAACAATGTTAAAAAAAATTGGTGTTAGTTCAGTTGATGAATTGATCAACCAAACAATTCCTGCTGCGATCCGTTTAAAGAAACCCTTGAATCTGCCTGTTGGGATGACAGAGTATAATTACCATAAGCATTTGCGAACATTAGTGTCTAAAAATAAAATCTTTAAAACATATATTGGTTTAGGATATTATAATACAATTGTTCCTCCTGTTATCCAGCGAAATATATTAGAAAATCCAGGTTGGTATACAGCTTATACCCCATATCAGGCAGAAATATCGCAAGGCCGTTTGGAGGCGTTATTGAATTTTCAAACGATGATAATGGATCTAACAGGAATGGAAATTGCAAATGCTTCTTTGTTGGACGAAGCAACAGCAGCAGCTGAAGCAATGGCAATGCTGTTTAATAATCGTTCACGTGAAGCAGTAAAAAGTGGAGCAACTAAATTTTTTGTTTCAGATGAATGTTATCCTCAAACGATCGATCTGCTAAAAACCCGTTCTCTACCTATGGGAATTGAATTGGTGATTGGTGATTTTAATACAATTCAATTAGATTCTACTATCTATGGGTCGTTACTTCAATACCCAACTGTTGATGGTAAAATTCACAACTATAGTGATTTTGTAAAAAAAGCAAAAGCCAATGGAACTTCTGTAGCAGTAGCAGCAGATATATTGAGTTTAGTACTGTTAACTCCTCCTGGTGAATGGGGCGCTGATGTTGTTGTAGGTAATACACAACGTTTTGGGATACCAATGGGATATGGTGGGCCACATGCTGCTTTTTTTGCTTGTCGCGAAGAATATAAACGTATTATTCCCGGAAGGATCATAGGTGTTTCAATTGATGCACAGGGTAACCCTGCATTACGTATGGCATTGCAAACCCGTGAGCAACATATCCGTAGGGATAAAGCCACTTCCAATATTTGTACAGCACAAGCATTATTAGCCATAATGGCAAGTATGTATGCGGTGTATCATGGTTCGGAAGGATTGAAGGGGATTGCTAAACAAGTGCATTACTCAGTTGTAACTTTAGCAAATGAGCTAAAAAAATTAGGCTATAAAATTGAGAGTGAAAACTATTTCGATACTTTAAAAGTAGTGTTACCAAAGGAGGTGTCAGAGGGAATGATCCACAACTTTGCAATTGGGTCACATATTAATTTCAGATATATCGATAACTGTTGTTTGTGTATTGCACTTGATCAAACCACTGATGTAAATGATTTGAATGCAATTATTGAAATCTTTGCAAAGGCAGCAAACAAGCCAAGTACAAAAATTACAGAAGAACAAATCGATAATCAAAAATCTTCAATTAATTTTCGTACATCATCAATTTTAACGCACCCTATTTTTAATACCTATCACTCCGAATCTGAAATGATGCGTTATATCAAACGATTGGAGAATAAAGATTTATCCTTAACACATTCAATGATCTCATTGGGTTCATGCACAATGAAATTAAATTCAGCATCTGAATTAATGCCAATAACATGGCCTGAATTTGCACATATTCATCCGTTTGTACCTGTAGAGCAGGCGGCAGGTTATCATGAAATAATTAACGATCTGGATAAAGCTTTAAGCGAGATCACAGGCTTTTCAAAAATGAGTTTTCAGCCTAACAGTGGCGCTCAGGGAGAATATGCCGGGTTATTGGTAATTCAGGCATATCATCAATCGCGAGGGAATTCACACCGAAACATTGCATTAATACCAACTTCTGCACATGGCACCAATCCGGCGAGTGCAGCAATGTGTGGGTTAAAAATCGTATTGGTGAAATGCGATGAAAAAGGGAATATAGATGTGAATGATATGAGAGAAAAGGCAACTCTTCATAAAAATAATTTATCCTGCTTAATGGTTACATACCCCAGTACGCATGGTGTTTACGAGGAAAGTATTATCGAAATTACAAATATCATCCATGAAAATGGCGGACAAGTTTATATGGATGGTGCCAATATGAATGCACAGGTGGGATTAACAAGTCCGGGGAATATTGGTGCAGATGTTTGCCATTTAAATTTACATAAAACCTTTGCTATCCCACATGGAGGAGGTGGACCGGGGGTGGGGCCAATTGGTGTTGCAAAACAGTTAGTGCCATTTTTACCATCACACTCAGTAATAAAAACAGGCGGAGAAAACGGAATACATGCTGTATCAGCTGCACCTTATGGAAGTGCATTGATTTTATTGGTTTCATATGGTTATGTTAAAATGCTAGGTGGAGAAGGTGTTACAGAGGCAACGCGTATTGCTATTTTAAATGCAAATTATATTAAAGAATCATTAAAAGATCATTATCCTACTTTATACAGTGGTAAAAATGGGCGTTGTGCACATGAGATGATTTTAGATTGTGTTGCTTTTAAACGTGAGGCCGGCATTGAGGTGGGAGATATTGCAAAACGATTAATGGATTATGGTTATCATGCTCCTACTGTTTCTTTTCCGGTGCATGATACGTTGATGATAGAGCCTACTGAAAGTGAATCGAAGGAAGAGTTGGATAGATTTTGTTCAGCGATGATTAATATTCGTAGGGAGATTGATGAAATAAGTTCGGGTATTACGGATAAAGAAGATAATGTAATTAAGAATGCGCCACATACTGCAAAGGCTGTAATTACGGATGATTGGAAGCATAGTTATTCACGTGAAAAGGCGGTTTATCCTTTGAAATGGGTGAAAGAAACTAAATTTTGGCCAAGTGTTGCACGTGTAGATAATGCGTTTGGGGATAGAAATTTAATTTGCGCATGTCCGCCAATAGAGGCTTATGCGGATGTTGAATTAGTTTGAAAGTTATTAAGTTATTAAGTTAGTAAGTTAGTATGTTAGTAAGTTGAAAGTTTGAAAGTTTAAAGTAAAAGTCAA
>JAHEYA010000269.1 GCA_023251855.1 Bacteroidota bacterium | reverse complement strand
TATGAATAGTATAAGCTCGTTGTTTTGTATAATTGGAAAGCACTTTAGCTGCTCTGCCTGTAGGTGCAAGCAACACCGTTTTTACATGTACTGAAGGTAAACTCTGAACCAATGAACGTACAATAGTTGTTTTTCCTGTACCTGCATAACCTTTGATAACAAACACCTGAGCTGCATTTTTATCTAAAATAAACTCAGAAAGCTTATCCAGCAAAATACGCTGTCCGCCTGTTGTTTCAAAGGGAAAATGTTTTAATAAAATATTGCTAAACTCTGATCGATCCATTCTTTGTAAAGATAATTTTTTCATTTGAAAATTTTACAATTTAAATAAGTTCATTATCAAATTAGTACATTAACACATTTTCAAATTAATAAATTATATTTGCCCTCCCCAATGACAACCGAAATAAAAAATAAAGTCACTCAAGCCAATTCATTTATTGATGAAGCATTCGATACAAAAAAAGTATCAGGCTATCATTTAATAATTCATATTAGTAATGATAACATATGGCTTGCAATTAATGAAATTTCAAAAAACAAATACATTGCATTTGAAAACTATGTACTTCAGGATATCAAAGACTTTCACACTGTTTTAGATTCTTTTGATTTACTTATTAAAGAAAGTAAACTAATACCTCACAAATATAATTCGGTTAGCGGTATTGTTGTGAATAATCTTTCAACCATTGTACCTAACCCGCTTTTTGAAAACGACAAAAAAAAAATGTATTTAAAATTTAATGCAACACTTTCTGAAGATGATTTGGTACTTGCTGATGATATAAAAAATTTAGATGCTAAAAATGTTTTTGCATTACCTTCTCGTTTAAAAACCAAGCTGGAAAGCCTTTATAATAAGGTCAATTATCATCATTTTTCAAGTGTACTGATTGAAGGCTTACTTGCACAAAACAAAAATCAAATAGCTAAAAAACTGATTGTTCATGTTCAACCATCGCACTTTGAAGCAATAGTAATTGAAGGAAAAAATTTACTTTTTTACAATACCTTTAATCATCATACACCGGAAGATTTTATGTATTACCTACTTTTTGTTTGTGAACAATTACAATTAAATCCCGAAAATATTGAAGTAACTTTATTGGGTGAGGTACAAAAAAATTCCAAAATATATTCGATCACTCAAAAATACATTCGCAATTTAAAATTTGGTGAACGCACCGCTGATGCCTATTATAGCTACCAATTGCAAACTTTACCAAAACATTTTTATTACACTCTTTTTAATAGCTATTTACAATAAAAGGCAAGTCAAAAGAGAAGAAAGTCAAAATTCAAAAACTATACTTTCATTTTTCTTTTGATTTTTGACTTATAAACTTTTGATTTATAAAAAATGAGAATCATCAGTGGAACACATAAAGGCAGGGTGATTCATCCACCTAAAAATTTACCTGTCAGACCAACTACTGATTTCGCAAAGGAAAGTCTTTTTAATATTCTTAATAATCACATTGATTTTGAAGGATTAAAACTATTGGACTTGTTTTGTGGCACAGGAAGCATCTCCTTTGAATTCGCTTCTCGTGGAAGTACTTCAATTACAAGTGTTGATGAAAATTATCAATGTTGTGAATTCATAAAAAAAACCAGCTTCGATTTTAAAATCGAGAATATAAAAACTATCAAATCTGATGTTTTTGGTTTTTTGAAAAAAAATTTAAATAGTTATGATATCATCTTTGCCGACCCACCTTATATCATCGAATTATCAAAATTGGAATTAATTCATGAGTTAGTATTCAGTAAAAATTTCTTAAAACCGGGAGGGTTGCTGATTATTGAGCACAGCCAGCAATGCGATCTATCAAAGCTGTCTCATTTTTCAGAACATAGAAAATATGGAAATGTAAATTTTTCTTTTTTTAAGACTTAACAATAATTGCCAACCTCTTCTTCCTTGCCAAAGCTGACTGCTAACTGCTAACTACTAACCACTAACTACTAACTACTAACTACCAACTACTAACTACTAACTACTAACCACTAACTACTAACTACTAACTACTAACTACTAACTACTAACTACTAACCACTAACTACTAACTACTAACTACTAACTACTAACTACTAACTACTAACTACTAACTACTAACTACCAACTACCAACTACCAACTGCCTACTGCCTGTTGCCTATTTCTATCATTTCAAATCCCATAGTTGTCAAAGTATCTAAAACTTGAAACTTTTTAACTTTAAACACGTTGAGATATTAACATTGCGCTGTTCATTTTATTTTAGCGCTTACAAAGATTAACAGCAATGTTAAATTAATTTTGCTTCACATTATTTCAATAGTACGGTTCAATTAACCTTTACATTACATTGTTAAACCCTTTATATTCATCATTTCTCCAATTCACATAAAATATCTGAAATAGTGGTCAAGTTAATTTAATTTAATATCTTTGAAAATCAACCCTTTAGAAATCATATTCTAAAATTTATGCACAAATTGCTCATGAGAAAAATCCTGCTAAACTTCTTACCACTCATAATTCTTTTGTTTATTGCTAAATCTGCTTTAGCTGGAAATGAGGTAAAGGTTACATCACTTGGCGGGCCTTCTTCTGCATGTGGATTAAGTTCCGGTGAAGTTATTGCTGTTTTCCTGAAAAACAATGGCACCAATAATTTGTCAGATACTACTTTTAATGCAACCTATACCATAAATGGAGGGGCTCCTGTAACTGAGGTTGTAAATTTTCCTGCTTTTGGTTTGAATGTTGTTGTTGGATATAACTTTACTACCCTTGTGAATATGTCGGCTCCGGGTAGTTATACGATCAAAGTTTACACTAAATTTTCTACCGCTGCTGCCGACACGCTTACCGCTATAGTAACTAATCAAACTTCGGTTCCCGGCACTTTGTTAACAAATAATGGTACTGCAATAGATTCTCTTTGTGCCGGTAATACTTATAACCTTTTAACGTTAAGCGGTTTTGGGGGACCTGCTAATCCAAATATTATCAGGTGGGAATCTTCAACCAATTCTGGTAACCATTGGCCTTGGACAAATTTGGGAAATGCCCACAATACAACTAAAATAACTGCTGCTCTAGCTGCAACAACTTATTTCCGGGTTATAGTACAAAATGTAGCCGATGGTTGTGCCCCTGATTCTTCAACTGTTGTTACACTTATTGTACACGCTTTACCCGTCTTAAGCAGTAGTACCTTTGTTGGGGTGTGCGGACACGATCCATTCACTTACACCGCAGCCGCAAGTGGGTTTCCAAACCCAACTTTCTCCTGGGTCAAATCTTTTTTCCCCTGGGCGGGAATTTCAGCCGATACAGGCTCTGCTGCAGGCACGCAGAATCCTTTACGTAATATTTTTACTCCTGCCGATAGTAATGGAAGTTTTGCATTTTATACCTATACAATTACCTCTCAAGGTTGTAGTAATAATCAATTTTTAACAATTGAGGTAGATAGTGTACCACCAGTAGGTGCAACTGCCATCAATCCTAATCCGGATGAGGTATGTATGAGTACCTCTCATTTATACATAGAAAATTCAATAACTCACGCAAACTTTTATACATGGGCTTATTCAGGAACCCATGTTTTGTGTAATGATGCTGACTGTTCCGACAGGTTCAATACGCTGTTTTTTGAACCAACGGTAGGTTGTTGTTTTCCCTTTACAAACCTGGCTACTTCAGGTAATTTAACAGTAATGGGAAACAATTTCTGTGGTAGTGGGCCTGTTTCGCCTAAAGATTCTATAACAGTTGATACCGCTGCTCTTGTTTATGCCGGTGGTCCCGATGTAGTTTGCAAAGCAATACCATACACCCTTGCAGGTGCTCATGTCGGTGGAAAAGCCACAACCGGTGCCTGGTCTATCCAATCAGGTGGTGGTTCATTGAGTAGCACTCTTCAAACAGCTACACCGGAAACAGTAACCTATACACCTGTAGTTGGTTTTGTTGGTAACGTTACATTGCGCTTAACAACCGATGATCCTCCCGGAGCTATCTGCGGAACCCATTTTGCAGATAGAACCATTACGGTTGATTCAACTGCAACAGCCATTGCCGGAGGCCCTAACACAGTTTGTCAATCCGCTACTCCAACCGCATTTTATTTAACCGGATCTAGTATATCTCCTCCAAGCCCTTATGGAACTGTTGTTAGATGGGCTATTATGTCTGGTGGAGGTACATTAAGCACTCTTGCTGATACCACTAAACCCGATTCTGTACTTTATACTCCTGCTGCCAATTTTGCCGGAACTGTTT
The DNA here is from genome assembly GCA_023251855.1 of Bacteroidota bacterium. GTDB lineage: Bacteria > Bacteroidota > Bacteroidia > 2-12-FULL-35-15 > 2-12-FULL-35-15 > 2-12-FULL-35-15. The sequence goes on along the minus strand of JAHEYA010000269.1, from coordinate 327 downwards.
CTTTACGTTTAATAACTAATCTCTTAAAAGGTGCACCCTGTGTTGCTGATACTGTGTTTAGAACTATCACAATTGACAGCATTGCCAAATCTGTACCCGGTGGTCCGGATACTGTTTGCCAGAAAGTTGTACCAACCGCAATCACTTTAATTGGTGCTTATGTAAAAGGAGGAGCAGATAAAGGTAAATGGCAAAAAGTGGGCGGAGCTGCCGGAACTTTATCTTCTGTTGCACTTCAAAATAATGCCGGTATTGCCGCTACAACCTATACACCTGCAGTAAATTTTGCCGGTATTGATACCTTAAGATTAATATCGAATGATATTA
>JAHEYA010000268.1:2647-4627 GCA_023251855.1 Bacteroidota bacterium | reverse complement strand
AGATGTATCAATGACATTTGATAAAAATGGGGTGTTATACATCTCTTATATAGATTACAAGCAGTTACCGGATAGTGGCGGGATTTATGTTGCTCGTTCTATTGATGGAGGACTTCATTGGGACACCCCTAACAAAGCATTTGATATGTATGATGTTGCAAATAAAAGACCAATTGACCGGCCGTGGTTAGTGGTTGATAAATCAAATACAAGCAATTCAGGAACACTTTACATTACAACAAAACCAGCTCCTTGGATTGCTCCTCCAAACAGAAATTATTTTAAATCCTCATCCGATAGCGGACATACATGGACTTCTATTTCAAATGTTGATCGCGGAACACATCTTGTTGGAAACGTAATTGCAGCTCCAATGGCATCACCTGCAACAGATATTAATGGAAATTTTTGTGCCATATATCCTAGTTATGTAGCCTCTCAAAATCCTTTGCCTGCCTTTTATCTGGCTAAATCAACTAACAAAGGAATAAGTTTTAATTATTCAACTGTATATGCTGCTGTTCTCACTGCTTCAGATACCAATCTAAAAAATGGTTATCTGCTTTTAACCAATCCCATTGATAGTAACAAATTAATTTTCTTTTTGCCAAATGCGCAAAATAACGACCCTGACATCAGTGCATTGAACAGTAGTAATGGAGGTCTTACTTGGAGTAGTTTGATTCGAGTGAATGATGATGCAGTGGGCAACAGTAAAGCACAGGACATGGTTTGGGGAGCATACAATGAGCAAGGCAAAATAGCAGTTACTTGGCGTGACAGGCGACTATCAACAGCAAATGGATTTTGGAATGCAGGGTATGATTTTTATTATGCAACAAGCACAAACAATGGTGCTAGCTTTTCTCCAAACCAAATTCTTTCTAGTCAATTCATTGTTTTTGATTCAATATTAGCGCATAGTGGAAATGATTTTATGTGTTGTACTTATCATGCCGACACGCTTTATACTATTTGGGGTGATACACGAAGCGGGAAAATGAATATTTACTTTGCCAAAACAATTGCCAGCACAAATACAAGTATTGAAATTTTACAACTTAATAATGAAACCAATTTACTTACTATTTTTCCTAATCCTGCTCAAGATGAAATTTCTATAAACATTTCGAAAGACCTATTAGGCAAGGAAATTACAGTTTTTACATCCAACGGACAAAAAGTATTTTCAACCAAAATGAAATCAGAACAACAAAAAATAAGCACAAACAATTTACCCCTTGGAATTTATTTTTTGAAAATTGAAAATCAGATAAAACGATTTATTAAAAATTAATTAGAATTAGCCGAAAAACTTAAAAAACAATACTTCAATGAAAAAGATAAATAAAAACATGACTTCATTTGCGAGCCACTTAGACGAGCAATACGGCAAACGTGGGACTAAAAAACGTGAACAATACGAAGAAGAGTTTGAATCTTTCAAACGTAGAGTAATGTTACATCTTAGGGCTTCGTAACCAGTTAATACTCTGAACTTTTTATTTGGATTTAGCTTCCCTTAATTGCATTACAAGTACCCTCCCATTCCGTGCTTAAGCGGACTATTTATATCCCCTTTTTTTGTTTAAATTTGTGTGTTAAGTGAATTATAATTAATTCTGAAATAAATTGAATTAGGCGCATTTAGAGTTCTCTCGTCAGCAATTTTAAAGCTCCGAATGAACAGCTCTGCTAACTTGAAAATTTGTTCAATGAAAAATCTCTACATACTTCTGACACTGACATTTTTCTGGTCTTGCAAGAAAGATAAGGCTTCTGCTCCGACCACCCAAGAAGTGACACCTACCTATTTTACTTTTAGCGGACAAATTGGGACTACTGATAACTCTACATTAGTTTCATCAGACAATAACTTAATCATCTGTGGAAATTCAGGAACAAACATTTCTATCCTAAAAATTTCAAAATCAGGGAATCAAATTTGGAGAAAAGATTTTGCCGCAGGTAATAACAGTT
>JAHEYA010000268.1:0-2637 GCA_023251855.1 Bacteroidota bacterium | reverse complement strand
AACGTTTTACTTTGCGGAATTTCTTACAGTTTCCCTTCACAAAGTTTCGCTGACATTTATTTAATAAAAGTCAATTACAATGGCGACACACTTTGGACAAGAACTTATCCGGACCAAGATCAGGAAATTCCATTTCATGTAATGGAAACTCAAACTGGTGAATATCTAGTAACAGGAACGAACGAAGATAACGGTAACCCTAGAGAGTTATATCTTTTAAAAGTTAGTTCAAATGGGTCTCAAGTTTGGAACAAAAAAATCGGACCTGCAGATTGGAAATGGGGTTTCTCTACGATTGAGTTATCTAATGGAGATTTGATTACATGCGGTCAGCATACTTTATCAAGTGGTTTCAGTCAAGTGCTTCTTGTTAAGACAAACAATCTTGGAAATGTAATTTGGGAACGAGAGTTTGGCGATAATAACCTTTCTGAAAAAGGAAATTCCATAAAGCTTAATATAGACGGCTCTTTCATTATCACAGGCTCTTCATATGATGTTTCTTCTGGACAAACAGATATTATTTTATTAAAGGTTGATGCAAGTGGCAATCAACTTTTCTTAAAAAAATTTGGTAGTTCAGTAAACGACAATGGAGTAAACCTTATCAAGGACAGTAATGATGACAACATTATTACTGGTGAGTACAACGGTAGTATTTTTATGACTAAGACAGATAGTAATGGAACATTTAAGTAATCGAATAGTGACAACTGAAAGATCAACAAATAAAAAACCTCGTTTATCCCTGATTCGTTACTATACTTCTTAAACAACCACCTACCATTCAACTTTATGAACCAATTCAATAAAGATTTTTGGACAGAACGTTATCGAACAAATGATACAGGTTGGGATATGGGTGCTCCTTCTACCCCATTAAAAGAATACATTGACCAGTTAATTAATAAAAATTTAAGCATTTTAATTCCCGGTGCAGGAAATGCATACGAGGCTGAATACCTTTTTAACAAAGGATTTAAAAACATTACTGTGCTTGATATTTCGGCAGAACCATTAAAAAATATTCGGAAGCGCTTACCTGCTTTTCCAAAAGAAAATTTAATTCAAACTGATTTTTTTGATCATCTCAATAACTACGATTTGATTTTGGAACAAACCTTTTTTTGTGCACTGCATCCATCTCTTAGAGAAAATTATGTAAAACAAATGTATTCACTTTTAAAACCAAAAGGTAAATTAGTAGGTTTGCTTTTTATCGCACCACTAAATAATTCAATGCCTCCTTTTGCTGCTACTAAAGAAGAATACGTGACATTGTTCAAAAAACAGTTTAATTTTAAAGTGTTTGAAGCTTGTTACAATTCAATAAAACCAAGAGAAGGCAGAGAGTTGTTTATTAATTTTGAAAGAAAATAATTATCAAAACAAATTGCTTAAAAAGCCTCACCTAAATCCTCTCCATGCTCCTACGCTGAAGCTTCAGCGCAAGCGTAAGGAGAGGACTTAAATGCCATAGCTCCCTTCTCCCTTGGAGAAGGGTTGGGGATGAGGCCAAACGAATTAAAAATGAAAATACGCACTACACTTATTCTCCTGTTCCTACCATTTTTCCTTTGTGCACAGTCGTGGAGACATAAGCATAAACGTAAATCAAAATTACCCAAACAAGCTTTTGAAAACTACTTTTTATCCAATTCACTTAAGCCCGATTCAGCTGTGACACCTTACCTCTATTATCAGGTATATGATTGGGTGGGCACACGTTACAAATACTCAGGTGACACAAAAAAAGGAATTGATTGTTCGGGTTTTGTCAGTGAAATTTACAAAAATGTGTATTGTATCAGCCTCCCCGGTGGCTCTTCGGAGATATGGACAAAAGTAAATCCTATAGAAAATACGGAACTAAAAGAAGGAGATATTTTATTTTTTAAAATAAAGAAAAAGCGAATCTCACATGTAGGAATTTTTCTTGGCAACAATAAATTTGCCCATGCATCCGTGAAAACAGGCGTTATCGTTAGTGATTTGAATGAAGCGTATTATAAAAAATATTTTTATAAAGGTGGACGGATTCCCTAATTAGTTACCGGTTAATACTTGATACCTGATACTTAATACCCGCTACCTGATACTTGTTCAAGCAAACAAAGGAAATTCCTTCATCATCTTATTCACCTGTTTACGAACATCGACAATCACTTTTGGCTTATCGTGATTCATCAATACTTTATCAATAAGATCAACAATTTTAGGAATGTGTTTTTCCTTTAACCCACGGGTAGTAATAGCTGCAGTTCCTACACGAATACCTGAAGTAACAAACGGTGATTTATCATCAAAAGGCACCATGTTTTTATTCACGGTGATATCAGCAGTTACCAATGTATTTTCCGCTAATTTCCCCGTCAGATTTTTTGAACGTAAATCAATCAACATACAGTGATTATCGGTTCCTCCGGAGATTACTTTATATCCTTTGTCAACAAAACATTGCGCCATTACTTTCGAATTTTTCATTAACTGGATACAGTAGTTCATGTAACTATCATCTAATGCTTCGCCAAAAGCAATTGCTTTAGCAGCAATAACATGTTCTAATGGTCCGCCTTGTGTGCCAGGAAATACAGCACCATCAAGCACAGCCGACATCATTTTAATTTCACCTTTCAA
>JAHEYA010000267.1 GCA_023251855.1 Bacteroidota bacterium | reverse complement strand
TGAAAAGAACTCAGTTTCACGTCAGAAATAGTAGGATAATAACCATTTAAAACAGTTTCAAAATTTTTGATCTTATCCACCATTTCAGCTGTAAGCCATGGTGTTAAAGGGTTTTTACGAAGGTCGAAGTTTTCCCATGCCGGATTAAGCCAATCAGCAAGTTTTTCAGGAAAGCGAAACCCGCTTGCTAAAACTTGTTTATACATTTCAGAACCTTCAGTTGGAATAGGGCTATACAGATAAATAATAATCTCTGTTGAAGGGTTTATTTCTTTTATTTCTTTAATAAATTTGATGTCATCATCAATTTGTTTCATCACCTGCTCCTGAGTATCTCCCGGAGTGCCCAGTACAAAGGAGTATTCCGGCACGATATCAAATTTTGCCATTCGTTTTGCAAATGTTCTGATTTGTTCGGCAGTTTGAGTTCCGCCTTTGTCCATTTTTTTTAGGATGGCATCATTGCCTGTTTCAGCACCGAAAAAAATCATCTTGCATCCTGATTCACGCATCAATGCTAGTGATTCGTTTTTATACTTATTTATTGTATCTATTCTTCCTTCGCCCCACCAAATCATTCCATCATTTTTGATAAGGTTAGAAAATTCAACGGTTCTTTTTTCTGAAACAAAAAAATTATTGTCATGAAATTCAATTGCATTTCCCTGGTATTTTTCTTTTAAAAAACGAATGTCGTTATATATACCGATTGCAGATTTTCCTTTCCATCTGGCATTATAAATAGGTACTACAGCGCAAAAGGAACAAGTAAAAGGACATCCGAAGCTGGAGTGGTAAGCAATAGTTTTTGTGCCTAAATAAGTTTTTCCAAGATATTTTTGAATGGGATAAAAAGTATTTAACTTCTCATAAGGCAAGCTGGGTAATGCATCCAGATCATAGAGTTCATCTTTTCCTGTTTTTATAATTTCGCCATCTTTTAGAAAAATTAAATTGTTTATGTGTTGATAGGATTGACCAGATTCAATAGCATCAATAAGTGCAGGGAATGTTTTATCTCCTGGCCCATTTATAATTATATCTACATAACCTGAATTCAAAACTACTTTCGGATGATTAGAAGGAAAGTAACCACCCCAGATTATTTTTATTTTCGGGAATTGTTTTCTTATGTTTTCAGATATAGGAATAGCTTGTCTAAGTTGTGGGCCGGGCATTACAGTACTACCAAAATACCCGAATTCCCCGGAAGATAAGTAAGATAAAATTTTTCCTTCCGGATTGCTTTCCATATTGCCATCTACAATTGTAAAGTCATATTTACCATCAATAGCTGCTGCAACAGATAATATTGAGTTGGGAATTCTTGGTTTAGAATCCGCACTACGAGGGTTAAAAAGCAATACCTTGTTCAAGGGGCGATGTTTTATTGAAATAAAAAATAAAAATATTCGAAAATCTTTTTAAATTAAAATAAATTTTTTCAATAGGCACTACAACAGCGACTACAGGCTGGCAAAAGTCCTCCATGTTTAATAAGAGTTTTTCTGAATTGCACTAAGGGTGCAGAGTTCCAAATTTCACTAAGATTATTTTGATAAATGTTTCCAGCATTAACCTGATAGCAACGCGAATGAGCTGGGATGACCTCTCCATCAGATTTTATCATAATACTTGAAAATACATCGTTGCACGTTTTTCCTATTTTTTTTTCGGGTTGAAAATAATACTCCTTTAATTTTTCAATGTCCTTTATTTTTGGAGAAAAAATAATGGGAAAAGGATATTTAGCAACCATTAATTGCATAATTTCTTCATGCAATTTTTTCATATCCATTTGTTCAATATTTAATTCGCTGACATTGGAAGATAAAGCTGGATAAATTCCTTTTAAAATATCATTATGAACTTTCGCCATATTGTCGGTAACAAAAGTATAGTGCATAAAACCAATTTGTTTAAGAGGCAAGATTTTAAACAATTCTACAAACCCCACTAAATGTCCGATATTCCATTGGGTAATGGCACATTGGATACTTATTGAAGGCTTTTTTCCATTGCAGGCTAATACTTCATTAATACCATCAATAGCCCATCGGAAAGAATTTTTGTTACCACGAATTGAATTATGTATTTCCGGAGTTCCGTCTAACGAAACATATAATTCATTTAGTCCAGATGCGCATAATTCTTTTGCAAGCTTGGGTAGCTTAGAGCCATTGGTTGACATGGAAGTAAAGATACCTTTGCTATTTGCATAATTTAAAGATTCAATAAGGTGCGGATAAATAATAGGTTCAGTAAAAGCAAATCCTAATTTAGCTTTAGGAAAATTACTCTCCATTTGGTCAATCACTTTCTTTACTAACTCCAAAGGCATATTGATGGGATGAGTGCCCATCATGTGGTCATAAAAATTACTTTCCTTAAAATCAACTCCCACATCGCACATTTTACAATGAAGATTGCAAATATTATTTACCGCTAAGATTATATATTCGGGAGGGAAAAATAGTTTTTCAGGATAAGCTAACTTATTGATTTTTTTTAGTATTCTATTCATAGCATTTGTTTTGTTCCAATCTGAGCCTTATTGTTGGGTCAAACATATATTGCTTAGAGCCTGTTTAAATTTTATTAATAATTTGTTTTATATGTTCATTTCGACCGCAGGGAGAAATCTCCTTTTTTCAACATTTCCGGGGATTTCTCCCTGCGGTCGAAATGACATTACGCTAATAAATTATGGTACATGTATTTATTTTAACAAATTTAAACAGGCTCTTAATGGCTTTTAATAAACATTGCAATCTCCGATTTATAACTACAGTCACATTTTCTATTAGCGGAGGCAACGACTAGAAGAATTGACTCAAGTATTCTAGGTTTGAAATTTGCATTCCTGAGATTAAAAATCAACACTTTATTCAACAGACAATGTTTTAATAATTATATTATAAATGTAAAAAATATTTCTAATATTTGATGAATATTAAATTCAACATTTTTAATATGCTTGGTTTCATTTGGAACAAGGTAATTACAACATCTCCGGCAAAGTGTATTGCGCTGTTTTTTCTTTTGGCAGCTGCCTTTGCAGCAGGTATCAATTATTTAGTTGGTTTTGATGGGATTGATTTTAATGGGGATTGTTATGTATATTTTCAAATGGCAAAATATTTCAAGCAATCGCTATCAAATTTAATATTGCCTGACCACCATCTTCATTGGCCTTACGGTTACCCCGCATTTCTTTCGATATCATTTCTTTTTTTTGGAGAAACATTTAAAGCTGCGCAATGGATAAACTTGATCGCAGGAGGTGCCCTTATAACTATACTTGGGAGTATTGCGCTATTTGTCGCGAGAATTAAAGTTCTTGATTCTGAAAAAACCATTTTGTTTGTTCTTGCGGCAATGTTAATGCTGATCGGGCGAGGAATAATGCTCAAATACCAACTCATTATTATGTCAGATATGATGGGGGCTTTTTGGGCGATGTTGACTGTATTTTTAATATGGAAGTGGGCGATCTCAAAAAAACGCATTTTACTTCTGCTGGCAGGTATTGCATTTGGTTTAGCAATCTCAACAAGATATGTATATGTTCTGGTAGCAGTGCCTTTGATCGTTGTTGCGCTTTCAGAACTTTCACTCCGCCAATTATTTTTTCAAAGCTTGTTTTTTATTTTGGGTTTGCTCATTGGTGTATTTCCGGAAATGATGATAGCTCTCAATGGGTCTTCGCACGGAGTAAATAACGAACTTTTAGATGCGTGGGAATTTAAAAATTTATTTGCTTTAACGCTTGAATCCGTTAGTAGTGGTCAGCAAAAATCGCGTATTCCAAGTTTAGTGTACTACGCAATTGCTCCATTTCGATGGGAAGATTTTTCTCCTTTAGGGCTGATTTTCGTGTGCTTAGGATTTTATTATGCTGTTTTGGAATTGCCACGTTGGCTTTGGTTATCACTGCTTCTTTGGTATCTCACATTTTACATTTTTTTATGTGGAATTCCCATTCGGAATCCACGACTAGCGTTTAGCCTCTATCTTCCATTAAGCATATTTGTGTCCTTTGGAGTTTTGTGGTGCCTTCACTATTGGCAGACAAAACGAGTGATGTGGTGTGTTATTCTATTGACTTTTGTTTCCATTATATTTAGTACGCAGCATATAAAAAAACTGGTTGAATCTAAAAATGAATTATTAAAAACTTCGGTGGAGGTTGCTATTCTTGCAAAAGAAAATTCACGAATTATTTCAACATCGCTGTATGCGGTATATCATGCTTACCCCGCGAAAATTGAACCGAAGAGTATATATTCTATGAGCATTTCAGAAGCAAAAGTACTACTCTCCGATGGAAAAAAAACATTCCTCGCAATAGATAATGATAAATTTATTCCCAATTATGGTAATTACCCGGCGGGTAAAACATACTTGTGGATTCGAAATCATTATATCTGTGATGAAACAGATCATTCAGGGGAGTTTACAATTTATCAGATAAAGTAAAAATGATTAATTGGAAAGAAATACCAAAAAAGATTAATATAGGTTTGCTCTCAAAAGATCCGTTCACAATTTGATTAAAGATGTTTAAAAAGAAAATTAAAAAATGGCTGTTGGGTACTGATCTTATTCAGGAATATATCTGTGTTTGTGAGGAAA
>JAHEYA010000266.1 GCA_023251855.1 Bacteroidota bacterium | reverse complement strand
AAATCGCTCAGCCTTTACAGTTGTTGTTTTCCTCCTTTTTTTCAACACGCTCATCCTGCTTTGGATGGTCGAAAGAATTGATCAAAAAAAATTCAGAGATTCTTTTGCAACCATTTGATTAACATTAGCATCGTTTCAGTAATTTGTGTTTAACCAAAAGATAATTTGCTTCTTTTTACACAAATTATATAAACTTGACTTTTACAAAACTATTTCGTAGGTTTGTTATTAGTGTCCATATAATCCTCACACATACAATGAAAAATAATCTTCATATAAAATCATCGTTTGTTGGCTCTATTGTATCACTGTCTTCTAAAATACATCTGTTACTTTCTGTTTTTTTTCTATTATTTTTTGGAACGTCCCATCTCAATGCTCAGGAACAAACATCTAAAAATCCATTAGCCGGTTTCGATGAAAAAGCAGTACTTAAACAATTTAGAGAAAATGAAGGATCTGAACTAAAAGAACCTAAAATTTATGCAAGATTCTTAGCTTATAAAAAGGCTGAATTTATGGGTAAAAAAAATGGTACCTGGCAAAAAAGTTTACCTCCTCCTCCCCCAGTTAACTTAACGAGTGCTTGTGGTAATATAGATTTTGAATCTGGAACTTTTTCTGGATGGACAGCTAAAACAGGTATGAATCCGGGATGTTGCACTACTAACGGATTTGTTTCCAATGGAATAAATGCCGCCACTACTGATGCTAATGCACGTCATACCATTACAACCGGTGGTGGTCTTGATCCTTGCGGTCTTTTCCCTATTGTTGCACCTGCCATACCGGGTTATGGTGCCGGTCTTTTTTCATGCCGTTTGGGAAATGCAAATATTGGCGCAGAAGCTGAACAGATCCAAACCGTTTTTATTCCCACAGCAGCGAATAATGTGTTTACATATCAATATGCAGTTGTTCTTGAGAACCCTGGACATGTGCCTTCCAATCAGCCATTTTTTCAGGCAGAAGTTCTTGATTCAGTTGGAAACCCCGTTACTTGTACTTACATCAAGTATGTTTCTGGTGGTGGAATACCGGGATTTGTGAATTCAGGTTGTGGTGGTGTTATTTATAAACCATGGTCGAATGTAAGTGTTGATCTGTTTGCTTATATAGGTAGTCCTTGTACAGTTCGCTTTACAACCGGTGACTGTACTCAGACTGGCCATTATGGCTATTGTTATCTTAATTGTGAGTGTAGTACTTTGCTTGTTACTCAGCAAGATTCATGCATATCACCTAATACTACCTTATCTGCTCCTTATGAAGATAATAATACGTATACATGGACAGGCCCGGGTGGCCCATATAACGGGCAGATAATCACTATCAGCCAGGCTGGTACATATACAGTTACTATGGTTTCAAGTACCGGCTGTATAAAAACAGTAACCAAAGTGGTTCCTGCTTATCCCTTTGCAATTGATAGTGCAGGTGTTCCTCAAACAATATGTGGTGATTCAACTGTTAATTTAACCGGTACTTTTGGAGGTGCAGCCACTATGGCAACCTGGAGTGGAGGAGCGGGTGTATACACTCCTAATAATACAACTATGAACTGTACCTATAAGCCAACACCTTCTGAAATAGCTGCCGGTAGTGTTACTATATTTTTAACCACTGATGATCCTCCGGGACCATGTGATCCTGTAAAAGATTCTGTGTTAATTACTATCAGCCCACCTGCTACTGTCACGGCCGGTCCGGATCAAACCATTTGTCACGGCAGTAGTGCTACGTTGGCAGGTGCAATAGGTGGTTCTGCTACCAATGCCACCTGGAGTGGTGGTACCGGTACCTATAACCCGAATAATACTTCGCCTACTGCAATTTATACACCTAGCGCAGCTGAAATAACAGCTGGTACTGCTACCCTGTATATAACCACAAATGACCCTTCTGGTGTATGCGGTAGTAAAAAAGATACAATGGTAATCACTATTAATGCAACACTTACTGCAAATGCAGGGTTTACTAATAACAATGCATGTACAGGTGGTGTAATTATCCTTGGCGGCACTCCAACCGGTTCTGGTGGAACAGCTCCATATACGTATTCCTGGTCACCTGCTGTTGGTTTAAATAATCCAAATGCTGCCAATCCGGTTGCTACCATTACAGCAAATATCACTTACGTTGTAACTGTTACCGATGTTACCGGCTGTTTTAATAAAGATACGGTGAACCTCACATTTAATCCTACAGGGCCCTATGCCCAGGCGGGCTTTGGTACAAACTTGATTTGTACAGGAGGAACCGTTCTTTTAGGTGGTAACCCTACTGCTACCGGTGGAACAGGTCCTTATACGTATTCCTGGATCCCAACTACTGGTTTAAACAGTTCCACAATTGCAAACCCTACTGCGGTTGTAACATCCAGCATTACTTACTATGTTACAGTTACTGATACCAATGGCTGTACTGGTGCCGATTCGGTTCATATAAATTATAATCCTATTGGCCCTCATGCTGATGCCGGATTTGGTACAAGTTCAACCTGCGCCAGTGGAACCATCCTGCTAGGCGGTGCTCCAACTGTAACCGGTGGAACAGGTCCTTATACCTATTCCTGGACACCCTCTACCGGATTGAGTAGTTCAACTATTGCCAATCCTACCGCTATTATTACAGGGAATATTACCTATGTTGTTGTTGTTACTGATGCTACCGGTTGTATCGATGTAGATTCATTGAGTATAACCTATAATCCAAATGGACCACATGCTGAAGCAGGATTTGGAAATGGTTCCATTTGCTCAGGTGGGACTGTTCTGCTTGGGGGTAATCCTACCGCTGCTAACGGAACAGCACCTTATACGTATAGTTGGATACCTGCAACCGGTTTGAGTAATCCTACCGGTGCTAACCCAGTGGCTACTATTAACGCAAATATTACGTATGTTGTAATTGTTACAGATGCTTCCGGTTGTCATGACCTGGATTCAGTTTCCATCACTTACAATCCAAATGGGCCACATGCTGATGCAGGATTTGGAAATAATACAATTTGTACTGGTGGAACCATTCTTCTTGGTGGAGCTCCTACCGGAAGTGGTGGAACACCTCCTTATACCTATTCCTGGGCTCCTACTACCGGGTTGAATAATCCTACATCTGCATATCCTACTGCGGTTGTCACTGCTAACACGTCTTATACAGTAACTGTTACTGATGCAACAGGTTGCCAGGGTGCTGATATGGTAAATATAATTTATCATGCAAATGGTCCGCATGCTGAAGCAGGATTCGGTCACAATAGTTTATGTACAGGCGGTAATATTTTGCTTGGCGGTACTCCAACTGCAAGTGGTGGCACTGCTCCATACATGTATTCCTGGTTGCCTGCAAACGGGTTAAACCTGATCAACATTCCTAATCCTGTTGCTACTATAACGTCCAATACAACGTATGTTATTATTATAACCGATGCTGATGGCTGTAAGGATATAGATTCTGTGGATGTGTCGTTCAGTACTGGTCCGTTTGCTGATGCCGGTACAGGAAACAGCTCTTTTTGCTTCGGTCAGAACATGTTATTAGGCGGCAACCCTACAGGTAGCGGAGGAACCCTTCCTTATACCTATTCGTGGACACCTGCTGCAGGATTAAATAATCCGACATTGGCAAACCCTGCAGCCATGAACATTACAACAAATACTGTTTATTACCTTACAATTACTGATGCAACCGGATGTACAAATTTTGATTCAGCTGTTGTAAATATTATCGGAACAGGAATTTACGCAAATGATACAGCTTACCCTACTTCCGGTTTTGAACCATTGTCAGTTCAGTTCACAAATACGAGCCAACCTACCGGATTAAGCTATTTGTGGATGTTTGGAGATAATGATACTTCTACAGCGACTAATCCGAGTCATATTTTTCATAATTCTGGAAGCGATACTATTATTTTTAATGTGTTGCTTATTGCAACTGATGCCAATGGTTGCAGAGATACATCAATTGTAAAAATTCATGTTTTCCCATCTTCTGCAGCTACTTTCCCGAATATATTCACTCCTAATGGCGATGGAATCAATGATATATTCAATTTTAATTTACATAATCTAACTATTCTTTCTGCAAGTATTTATAACAGATGGGGGGAAAAGATGTACGAATGGGGAGCACCATTGGCAGGGTGGGATGGAAGAACAGCAAGTGGCTCACCGGCTTCAAATGGTATCTATTATTATATATTCAATGCCAAAGGTGTTGAAGGTAAATCATATGTAGAAACCGGGTATCTGCTGCTTACCAGATAAATTTATTTAGAAATATCCTACTCACTCTGTTGAGCTTAGCGTCCCGCTACGTTCTTCTTAACAATGCTTCCAGCTTATTTATATGTTTTCCATTTCATATTTACCCGTTAAATAGATTTTGTTAGGCATAATTCGGCGGGATGCCGGTTAATAAAAGCGTAGCGGGACGCTACGCTTAACTATAGCGGTCATTAATTTTTAAAGCGCATTTAATTCCGTTTTCACAAAATCGGCAAGTTCCTTTACATAGGCTTGTGAAAAATTAAATTCAATACCTGCAGTTTTATATATTTCCGCTATTGATTTGGTATAACCTAAACGTAGTGCTGCTTCATAAGCATCTAAGGCTTTTTCAGGATTTCTT
>JAHEYA010000265.1 GCA_023251855.1 Bacteroidota bacterium | reverse complement strand
TTACATTGGGTCTACATCAATATTTACTCTTACTGATTTATAGTCTTTACCGGATTTGAATTGAACCAATATTTCTCCCACAATTTTTTTGATTTTTACTACAGAGGCATCCCTTTCAATTTTTAATAAAATATTTTTGTGATACAAGTTGCGGATGCGTGAAACGATAGGAAACTCGGGGCCCAGCACCCGTTTTTTGAAATGATGTTTTAGTTCATCTGCCAAAAATTTTGCTGCGTCATTTACCATATCCGCATCTTTATGGATAACTGTAATTTCTATCAAACGGAAGAATGGCGGGTAGTTGAACTCCTTTCTATCCGACAGCTGTTGTGTGTACATCGCCAAAAAATTATTTTGTATCACATCCTGAATGATGCTGTGGTCGGGGTTTTGAGTTTGTATAATTACTTTGCCCCTTTTATTTTTCCGGCCTGCCCTGCCGGATACCTGAGCCATTAATTGAAAACTTCGTTCAAACGACCTGAAATCAGGGAAATTGAGCATACTATCGGCATTTAAAATACCAACCATACTTACATTATCAAAATCCAAACCCTTGGTAACCATTTGTGTTCCTACCAAAATATCAATATTGCCATCTTCAAAATCCTGAATGATATGCTGGTGTGCAAATTTGCTGCGGGTGGTATCTAAATCCATTCTGGCAATTTTTGCTTTCGGATAAAATATAGAAAGTTCCTCTTCAATTTTTTCGGTTCCAAAACCTTTCATTCTTAAATTAGTATCCCCGCAAGCAGCACATTTATTGGGTGGTTTGATGGAATAGCCACAATAATGGCAACGCAACTGATTACTTGCTTTGTGATAGGTTAAACTTACATCACAATTGATACATTGCGGCACCCATGCACAGGTATTACATTCGAGCTGCGGTGCAAATCCTCTTCGGTTTTGAAATAAAATTACCTGCTCTTTCGCTTGTAAAGCCTTGGTAACAGTATCTAACAACAAAGGTGAAAAATGAGATTTCATCATTTTTTTCTTTGTCGCTTCTTTTATATCAGCAATTACAATCTCCGGCATTTGCACACCACCAAAGCGTTCGGTTATTTGAACAAAACCATATTTGCCTTCCTGTGCATTGTAATAACTTTCTAAACTCGGTGTAGCAGAGCCTAACAGCGTTTTTGCTTTATGAAGGTGGGCTAAATATATAGCGCCATCACGTGCATTGTAGCGTGGTGAAGGATCGTATTGTTTATACGAAGTATCATGTTCTTCATCAACAATCACCAAACCTAAATTGCTGAAAGGCAGGAATAGAGAGGAGCGGGCACCTACTATCAGTTTGTAGTTTGTAGTTTGTGGTTCGTAGTTAGTAGTTTTTTTTGCTTCGTTATCCTCTACTTTTAAAACAGTATTCCAAAGCTCTACCCGTTCATTGCTATTGAATTTACTATGGTATACTCCAACATTATTACCAAAATATTTTCGTAAACGATTTATAATTTGGGTAGTGAGTGCAATTTCGGGAAGCAGGTATAACACCTGTTTACCCTGTGCAATAACCTGCTCAATAAGTTTTACATAAATTTCGGTTTTGCCTGAAGAGGTAACACCATGAAGGAGAACAACGTCTTTTTTTAGTTCTGTTTTTTTTAGTTCGGAGTTAGTAGTTAGTAGTTCGGGGTTAGTGGTGTTTGGTTTTTGGTCTTCTTTTTTTTCTGTTTTTTTTTCTCCCCACTCCCCACTACCTCCCCCCCACTCACTTAACCAGCCAAATTGCTGTTGAATGGATTCATATACTTGTTGCTGAATAGTGTTGAGTTGAGTTATTTTTGTTGCATTATCAAAGGTGGCGAAACGCCCTACTTCACGTTCATAAACCTCAAAAATATTTTTTTCAACCATTGGTTTTAATGCTGCATCCGCTCCGGAAACCCTTTTTATTATTTCGGATTTTTTTACCTCGCTCCTGCTCCTCTCCAGCTGGGACGCAGCTGTTTGCGAATACCGTTCAGACAGCTTAATGTAGGTCATCAAGACATCCAATTGTTTGGGTGCTTTTTTTTCAAGTGTGGAAAAAATATTTTTTAAGTTTTCTTCATTATCAGCATATTGGGTTATACGCACAAAGCTTTCGATTTTGGGTTTGAATTTTTCTTTTAACTCTTCCTGTATTAATACAGCTCCCTTTTCTATCAAGCCTTTCAGGATATGATAAACTGTTTTTTGTTCCAGAATTTCGGATACATCATGGATACTTAAAACGGTACGAATTTGAAGCGCTTCAATGATTAAATATTCTTTATCAGAAATAATCTCGGATAATTTTTTGTCGTAATAATCAGGATTCAAAACAATTTTTGTTTCACTGGCAAGTCGCAAACCACCAGGCAATGCCGCTACCATAACATCACCAATGTTGCACATGTAATATTGGCTCATCCAGTCCCAGAGTTCAAACTGTTTTAAATTTACGATTGGGTTTTCATCTAAAACAGAATCGATATATTTTGCTTCGTATTGTTTAGGCGGGTTTTCGTGGATCCTGCGAATTAAGGCAGAATATAATTTACCCCTTCCGAACTGTACCAACACTCTTTTACCTATTGCAATAGCATCATTCAAATCATAAGGTACGCGATAAGTGAATAAATTAGGAACCGCTAAAGGCAATATAACATCAACGAAATAGGTAGTGCGGCTCATTCAACAAATATACTATTCGAGAAGAAAAGGATAGGGTTTTGTTGAGAAATTTTTTAAAAAGACCCGGGCCGGCTTTATAATAGCCTGCCCGGATCATCTAACTATTTATGATTTTTTTGCATTAAAACCAACAGAAACACCTATTCTAAAACCTTCTTTATTGGGAACCACATACACATTTAGCGGGATATTTAATTTACCTGATTTAATTGTTTTACCTGCTGCGATAATAAAACCGGCTTGCAACTCATAACCTCCGCGACTATCGATACGGGTTACCATATTTGGTTTTGAGTTCATCTGACCTTTCCAATCAGATTCCAGGTGCCAATCATTATTACCATCAAAATAACCGCTTGCTTTGTTGATGAGCCCGAAAGTAGGGCCAAATGCTATTTCCCAACCATTTTTATTATTTCTAAAACCATTCATTATTGTAATACTCGGAATGAACACGTTCTGATTAAACCCGGATACAGTAGGTAAAAATTCAAACAGCGCCTGATAATTTCCTTCGTTCAAATATTGAACTTCAAACTGGTAACCAAATTGAAACAATACAGGAGATGAATTATAACCGCCAACATCACGATTAGCTTGCAACCTCGCCCCTGCCTCGCCCATTACATAAGTAAATCCGCTACGTGGCCCTGAAAGATTTACACAGGTACGGTAAGGATTACTTGTAGAGCTTTCAAAATTATTTCGTTTTGTAACATTCGTTAAAATAGGCTCCTCCAAACGTTTTCCGAACATCTGGTTGATGCTTATCCTTACCATTGTTTGCAGTTCTTTGGGTAAATTTAAAAATTCATTTACCTGAGTTTTTTCAATAGATGCCGATCTTACATCTATTAATCTAAATGTTGAAATAACCGTTTCGCCAATCAATTCAATGCTTCCGGTTAGCATCTTATCCGACTTGATAAGACTGCCAACTTCTACCAAACAAATTTTGCCATAACAATTTGCAATGTTCAATTTGTTTTTTTCAATCACATACGACACGTCATAACGGTCCATTACCTGGAAAGTATCCAGCTTTTCAAGCTCTATCCTTACCATATTGCCCAATTGTGTAGGATCAACACCCAAGCCCTTTGTATCAATGTTTAAAACGGTTACACTTGGTTTGCTGTTTTTATTCAACACTTTTTCCTGAGCATTTGCAACTATTGCCATGCAAAAGAGAAATAATAACAATGTAACTTTTTTTACTCCCATTAAGAATGAATAAAGCTCAAAGCTTTGTTTATTGTGCTTTTCAAGCCTATTTAAATTAAGAAATAAAAGCAAATTTTCGGTTGAAATTTTTTCATTTACAAATGATTCAATTGTTGAACCTGTTTTGTTTTCCTGATTTTTTGTTTTCATTTTCGTTTTTTTTGATTGCCTGTAAAGGCTTTGGTTAATACTAATTCACGCTTAATAAACTTATTATTATTAAAAATTAATACTTTTGGTTATATAATTCTACTGCTATTGCTGTTTGTTTTTTATGGTAGCTGTTGATCACAAAACTTGTTGTTAAACACGCGGCACTCAATACCAACAAAGGACCGCTGGCATTGCTTCTCTGGCCCTCACCATAAATATAAGTATCCGATAAAGCATAAGATATCATACCTGCAGCGGCAAGCGGTATCCCTACAAAACAAAGGGGCTGAACGGCTCTTGCCTGTTTTGCATTTTGTATGTGTATATTGATTTCCGGATCGTTTTTCGTTTTCATTTCATTTAGTATTCTGCTCTCACTATACATTTTGTTATTCATCGTAAAGTATCTACCCTCTTTTTCTATTTTGGTGTTTCTAACAACCCGATCAGTAATCATTATTTGTTGTGGTTGTTCCGGCTGTTCTATTTTATTTTTTGCAGGTTTTAACCATGGCTTAACCTCAGGAAAAATATCGCTTGTGCCATTTTTGTATTTAATTGCGGCAACATTGTCTTTATCTTCCGTATAAGTTGGGCCATCAA
>JAHEYA010000001.1 GCA_023251855.1 Bacteroidota bacterium | reverse complement strand
TAACATAACAATAGATGCGTATTTAATTAGTATAAATTAGTAATTCATAACAAACATGTCGTTAACAAAAATTGATAGCGAAATAGTTGAGATCAACAATTCCGCAGAAAACATTTTCAACTATTTAAGTGATTTTAAAAACTTCGAAAAGTTAATGCCTTCGCAGGTTACAAACTGGACCTCCACATCCGAAGAGTGTTCATTTACACTCAATGGCATGGCAACTATTGGAATGAAAATAATTGAAAAAACACCTTCTTCAAAAATCACAATTAACTCCAATGGCAAGGTTCCATTTGAATTTCATCTGTTTATTTATATCACTACAAAAGATGCAAACAATTGTACCGGGCAAATTGTTTTTGAATCGGATTTAAACCCCATGTTGAAAATGATGGTAGTCAAGCCTCTTGGCAATTTTTTTAATTTGCTCGCACATCGGATGAAGGATATTAAGTAAATTTTTTGTGTTTTTTGATGTTTAACATATTATTAAAGCGGGCTTAATTATATTGGATCGGCAGAGTTATTGATCGTCATTTTAAAATGATTACCGACCTCGACAATCGTTTCATAAGACAAGACACACCACCGGCATAGACAGTTTATGTGTACAATGCGGATTTCCTTATAAAATCAAAGTTCGTTTCAATTAATTATCTTTGTGCGGTGAGACAGTTTAATGCGCCACTTCGCAAACCCCAGCAAAAGACAAAAACAAAAAAACTCACTTCACATTTTTGAAAACTTCTTTAACAGTCGTGCATTTGACACATTTGCCTTTGCCCAACCAACCACAAAACTAACCTCAGGGGGTAAAATCAAAAGAGCCAAATCATCCTACATACAAGAAAACAAAAACAAGAATAAAACAGTATTTTAGCATCCAATTTATGACCGAAAACCAATGGTCAAAAATCAAAGAAAGAATTATGAAAGAAATTATTTTTGCCGAAAGTAAATTCAATAAATAATTTATAACGGGAATAAAAAAGTTATGGGAAGTGTTCAGTTGGTGGTTTCATCTTTAATTTTAACAAGCGTGGGCATTGTTTTAATTCCACTATTCCCTTCCAAAATAAAAGCAGTTATTAATTTCATTTTTGTTTTGTTTATTGCTTCTGTTACTTCCATTCTTGCTGTAAATGTTCTCATTGGAAATCCGTTTGAAATGATTATTGCAGGCCCTCCTTTTTTCGGAAATGTTCCATTACGGATAGACGCGTTATCAGCGTGGTTTATGCTGATAATAAACCTGACTTGCATTAATGGTGCGCTATACGGTATTGGTTATATGAAATCCTATAGTGAACAAAAAGCAAATCTTTCACTGCACTGGATTTTATTTTTGATTTTTCAATCATCAATGTTATGGGTTTGTATGCTCCAGCATAGTTTGGCGTTTCTCATTGCTTGGGAACTGATGTCGCTCTCCTCTTTTTTACTTGTAATATTTGAACATAGTAACAAACAAACACTCAGGGCGGGAATGAATTATTTAGTGCAAATGCACATCGGAGTTGTGTTTTTAACAATCGCATTTCTTTGGGTGTATTTCTCCGAAGGTTCATGTGATTTTTATTCAATTGGAATTTTTTTCAATGCCAATTCAAACTTCTGGTTGTTTCTTTTATTTTTTATCGGCTTTGGAATCAAAGCGGGATTTATTCCTCTGCACTCATGGCTTCCTCACGCTCATCCTGCTGCTCCTTCACATATTTCAGGAGTGATGTCGGGAGTAATTGTCAAACTTGGCATTTATGGAATTATCCGTGTAGCATTGATGCTGAAAAATGATTTGATGTTGATTGGCGAATCGCTTTTGATTCTTTCGATAATAACTGGGGTTTACGGAATCCTGAATGCTGCCGTTCACCGGGATTTAAAAAAAATGCTGGCGTATTGCACGATTGAAAATATTGGAATCATCGGAGCAGGAATTGGCCTTGCATTAATCGGGATGGGACTGAATAATCCTTTACTACTCGTTATCGGGTTAAGCGGTGCTTTGTTACATACTCTGAATCATTCGCTTTTCAAATCGCTTTTGTTTTTTTCTGCAGGTTCTGTTTATCAGCAAACACACACCCGCGATATGGAAAAACTTGGCGGTTTAGTTCATAAGATGCCACAAACCGCTGTGTTGTTTCTTATAGGCGCGCTTGCTATTGGCGGTCTGCCGCCTTTCAATGGGTTTGTTTCTGAATTTTTAATCTATATGGGATTCTTGAATGGAATAAAAACAATGGGATTGTTTCATTCTGTATTGATGATTCTTTCTCTGTCGGGATTGGCTATCATTGGCGGGTTATCGTTGCTTACATTTACAAAAAGTTTTGGAATCCTATTTTTGGGAAACCTGCGCGAAGAATTTCATCACACACCTACCGAAGTTTCTTTGATAATGCGCATACCGCAATTTTTAATCATCCTGATTATGCTTTCCATAGGTTTGTTCCCGCAGTTTTATTTTTCTGTTCTGCTCTGTATCATTAATTCGGTTGTTCCATCCATACAACGATCCGATGTTTCCATCTTTCAATCAATGGTACCAACAATATCATTAATTGCCGAGGTCGGAAAATATTCTTTGATGTTTTTAATTCTGCTGATATTAGTTTTTCTTATTCGGAACTTATTTACCCGAAATCGCGTTGCTCAGCTAAATACTACCTGGGGCTGCGGTTATGTTGCGCCTTACAGCAAGATGCAGTTCACGGGTAAATCTTTTTCAAAAACACTGGGCAAATTACTGTGGTTTATTGTAACGGAGAAGAAAAAATATACCGAACTTGCACCTCATGAAATCTTTCCGCAAACAAGAAGTCATACATCTCATTATATTGATTTTTTTGAAAACAATATTATTTATCGTTTCACAAACCGTTTGTTGTTTAGTCTGAACTATTTTCAATTCATTCAGAATGGTAAAATACAGATGTATGTATTGTATGGAGTGTTTTTTTTTATCTTGGTATTTTTAGGAACGTTATTTAATTTCGTCTGATGGTAATGATTGCGATATCTCTGTTGATTGTTGCAATAAGCATTCTGCTGATTCCTTTTCTCAACGTAAAATGGAAGGGAATAGTAACTCTTTTGACAGTAATCCTGATTGCAGTCATCGGGGGTATTATTTCAGTGAAAGCATTACTTGGTGATAAGATAGAGTTTATTTTAAAGGGGACTTTTGTAACAGGCGAAATTCCAATTCGGATTGATGGGCTTTCAGGATGGTTTATATTGCTCATTAATTTCACAATGATCACAGGTGCATTGTACGGTTTGCAATATATGAGATCCTACAGGGAACAATCTTCAAATATTACTCTCCATTGCATTGCATATCTCGGAATTCAATCTGCGCTGACAATAATCTGTGTTGTGCAAAATGCAATTGTATTTCTATTCGCATGGGAAATTATGGCATTGTCGTCCTTCTTTTTGATAATTTTTGAACATTATAAACAAGATTGTATAAAAGCAGGGGTCAATTATTTAATTCAGGCGCATGTAAGCATGGTGTTTCTTTATCTTGGTTTTATATGGGTAGGAACACGGATGAATTCCTATGACTTCAGAGCGATCACCGAATTCTCAACTTCTTTTCCTCCGCTCACAAGTTTGGCTTTGTTTCTTTGCTTCTTCACTGCATTTGCAATCAAGGCGGGATTTGTTCCGTTTCATACCTGGCTTCCTTATGCACATCCTGCTGCACCTTCGCATGTTTCAGGGATTATGTCCGGAGTGATTATCAAAATTGGCATTTACGGAATCCTTCGAATGATTCTATTGATCAAAACGGATTATGTTTTATTAGGTTTTATTATCCTTTTTATTTCTGTTGTTTCAGGAATTTACGGAGTGATGCTCGCAATCGTTCAACATAATCTGAAAAAACTTCTTGCCTACCACAGCATTGAGAACATCGGAATCATTGGAATTGGAATAGGATTAGGAACAATAGGGATTGGAACAAATAATTTTCTTCTTACAACTCTCGGGTTTGCCGGAGCTATGCTTCATGTATTAAATCACTCACTGTTTAAATCACTTTTGTTTTATGGATCCGGCAATGTTTACCAGTCTACTCATACGATGAATATTGAACACTTAGGCGGATTAGCGAAACGAATGCCTCACACCTCTGTTTTATTTCTGGTTGCAGCACTTGCTATATGCGGGCTCCCTCCATTTAACGGATTTGCCTCTGAGTTTTTGATTTATTTTGGTTTGTTCAAGGGAATGAATCATGGAAATCTGTTTTCAACATTGTCGCTTTTGTCCTCTGTTTTTGGATTGGTACTTATTGGCGGACTTGCGCTCTTATGCTTTACCAAGGCATTCGGTGTGGTATTTCTCGGCAGCCCACAACACAGTTTTTCTCATCAGCCATCCGAAGCAAATACTGCAAAACTTATTCCGATGTATCTGGTAATGGGGTTAATTGTTGCTATCGGTTTATTCCCGATTTTTTTTCTTCACTGGTTATCTGAACCGCTGAAATTATTTAAGGATAAATTATCTGTTGCAACAGAAACGATGCCGCCCGTTTCTGATATAGCGTACACGATGCAATACATCGGATGGTGCGCTATGGGATTTATTTCGCTGGCGGGAATTATCTTTTTTACCCGTAAACAAATTACAAAGCAAAAGCCGGAATCGTTTGCAACCACTTGGGGATGTGGGTATGTTGGCAATACAGCGAAAATGCAGTACACTGCAAATTCTTTTATTCGTACTTACCGCAAACTTGCCAAACCGTTTTTATCTATTCATAAAAAGGAGGTGTTGATAAAAAGTATTTTCCCTGAAAAAAGTTCCTACGAAACCCACCCTCAGGATAAAATGGAAGAATTATTAATTGATATTCCGATTAAGCAGATGAAATATTTTTTTGGGAAATTTCGTTTTCTGCAAAATGGCAACCCGCAATTCTACATACTGTATGGCTTTATTTTTATTACATTAGTCATAGGACTACCATTTTTGTATGGAGCAATAATATCATTAATGAAATTTTTAAATCAATTGTAATATGATAAGTTTTGCTTTGATAATTATTACAAGTTTATTTTTCATGGGTATTATTATCCGGACAAAAAGCATTGCTTCAGGGAGAAAGGGTCCGGGGATATTTCAGCCCATGAAGGACGTTATACGCTTGTGGAAAAAAGATGCGGTGTACAGTAAAACAACCAGTTTTGTTTTTCAGATCGCCCCCAGCATTTATTTCGCTTCCGTGCTGATGGCGATCCTGGTAATTCCCTTCGGGCAATACAAAGGAATTATTTCTTTTGAAGGTGATTTTGTTTTTTTCGCATATGTTCTTGCACTTGGTAAATTTTTCTCTATCATTTCGGCAATGGATACAGGAAGCAGTTTTGAAGGAATAGGAGCAAGTCGCGAAGCATTGTATTCTATGTTGGCTGAGCCTGCATTTTTTATTTTGATGGGTTCGTTTGCTTTATTCACCGGACACACTTCCTTCCATGACATTTTTATTTCATTGCACTTTGGCTCATACATCTCGTATGCGCTTGGAGTTCTGGCAACATTCATTTTGATAATGATTGCGATGATTGAAAACAGCCGTATGCCTATTGACGACCCGAAAACACATCTTGAATTAACGATGATTCACGAAGTGATGATTCTTGACAATAGCGGTTTTGATTTGGGGTTAATTCTGTTCGCTACCAACCTGAAATTTGCCATGTACGGTGCGCTCATTGCAAATTTTTTTATTGCCAATTTTCAAATGTACTTGACAATACCTATATTCTTTGCGGTCCAGATAATCTTTGCTGTGATTGTAGGTATCCTTGAATCCTTCTCGGCACGATTCCGAATGAATCATAATGCACAATTTATTTTCACACTAACTTCTGTTGCCCTGATGATATTTTTTGGAGTTTTGATGGTAATAGGGAAATTTATTTAAAAAAACTATGATCAATGTTTTACTAATCACTTTTGCAATGACGCTGATTTATCTCAGCATTGCCAATCGTATGGGCAGTTACATTAAGATACTTGTCTTTCAGGGACTTCTTTTATTCGGAGTGAGTTTTATCGAATTGAAAGAAATAAACATCCTGAACCTTATTTTTATTTTATTTGAAACCATTGTTTTTAAAACCATTGCAGTTCCCCTTTTACTGAATTATATCATAAGGCGAAACAGAATTACCCGCGAAGTAGAACCTTTTCTGCCCAATTTTATATCCCTGATCATTGTAACGTTCATCATCATTGTTACCTTCCTGCTTTCTAATATAATTGAGGACCCACACTTAAATAAAATTTATTTTGTGGTAGCATTTTCCTCATTATTCACTGGGTTGTACATCATCATCACTAGAAAAAAAATTATCACACATGTGATGGGATTCCTGGTCATCGAAAATGGCGTTTTTATTTTGTCGCTTGCCGTAGGAAATGAAATGCCTATGTTGGTGAACACCGGGATACTGCTCGACCTTTTTGTAAGCGTTCTTGTTCTTGGAATTTTTGTAAACAAAATAGGAGATGTGCTGAAAGATGTGGATGTGGAACAATTACAAAATCTGAAAGATTAAAAAATAATATGATAGCAGAATATTTAACAGGAGCAATCATTATCAGCGCACTGTTGTTTTTAAACAGGAACCGTTTGCTGAATTATATGCTTGTTGCAATTTTTATAACCGGACAATGTGCTTTCACAGCCTATGAATACAATCACCGCAACGTTGATGAGTTCTTCGGCTTCTTCAAACCCGATGCATTGTCAATTCTACTGCTGATTACGCTCAGCATTATTTCAATTCCTGCATATTACCACAGTTATGTTTATTTTCTTAAACACAAAGACATCCCTCAACAACGTGGAATTTATTTTTCTGCAATGACCATGCTGATCGCTGCAATCAGCGCAGCATATCTTTCCAATCACGTAGCAGTAACTTGGATTTTTGTCGAGCTGACAACACTTTCCGCTTCTGCATTAATTTACCACCGAAGAAATAGCCGTACACTAGAAGGTACCTGGAAATATATTTTTGTTTGTTCCATCAGTATCACTTTTGTTTTTATAGGCATATTATTTCTCAGTATCGCTTTACAGCAGGCGGGTCACACCGATCTTTCATTCCCTGATTTATTGAATAATGCGAGTGGTCTGAATATCTTTTGGCTTCGTTTGGCTTTCATTTTCATTTTTACAGGATATACCGCAAAACTTGGTCTCGTACCAATGTATACAGCGGGCATTGACGCAAAAGATAAAGCCCCATCACCTGCTGGTGCGCTTTTGGGAAGTGTGTTGATGAATGTAGGATTCATAGGAATATTCCGCTTCTATGAAATAATTGCACACACCTCACTCCATTTGTGGGCGAATCATATTATAATGATTGCGGCTTTGCTCTCTGTTTTTGTCTCAGCAGTGTATATGCTCAAAGTAAAAAATATTAAACGGATGCTGGCATATTCCAGTATTGAACACGCAGGGATCGTTATGCTTGGTTTAGTTGCAGGCGGAATTGGTTATTATGCCGCTATTCTTCATATTATCTTGCACGCTTTTGCGAAATCAAGTATGTTTTTTCAGATGGGACAAGTTTATCGCATCTATAAAAGCAAAAGCATTTACGATGTTGGAAATTATTTTAAATATAATCTCGCAGGTGCAATGGTATTATTGCTTGCCTTTTTTTGTAGTGCCGCTATGCCGCCATCGGGGCTTTTTATCAGCGAGTTTATGATTTTCAGATCGCTGTTTGAAGCTCATTATCTTTTTGTTCTGATTGTTCTTTTGATTTTGCTCACTATCATTATATGGGCCTTCGGGAAAAATATTTTCAAACTTTTGTTCACACCTGCTGTTGAATTTAATGATGAAGAGGTAGAAAAAATAAAATGGTACGAATCCATTTCTCAGTTTGTCCTGCTTGGATTAGTTATTTATCTCGGTTTTAATCCTCCGGCCGAATTTATCGATTTAATTAACGATGCAATAAAAAATTTACCGCACTAATATGAATCACCTCGAAGTAAAAAATAATCAATGTATTCCTGTACTCTCTATTCCTGTGTTAGGATACGAGCAGTTTCTGGAACATAATACTTCTCTGCTCAAGGAATCGCATTATCATTGCGTAAACTATTATGGATTTCGTTTTCAAGGAAAAATTAAACTTATTTGCTGCATAGCAAATGATAAAGAAGGAACTATTTATATTTCATCTTCTATAGTTGAACAACATCAAACACTTTCTTCGTTCACACACCATCACCTTGCTTTTCACATTTTTGAAAGAGAGATTCACGAAAATTTTGGTATTAATTACACCGATCACACCTGGCTTAAACCTACACGTTTTTCATTCAACAGAGCAGATAAAAATTCCACAGTTGCTAATTATCCATTTTACAAAATTGAAAGCGAAGAGCTGCACGAAGTAGGGGTAGGTCCCATTCATGCAGGAGTAATTGAACCTGGTCATTTCCGCTTCATCTGCAACGGAGAACAGATTCTTCATTTGGAAATTCAATTAGGATTTCAGCATCGGGGAATTGAAAACTTATTTCTTGAAAAGAAAAAATTATTGCAACGCATCACACTTGCCGAAAACATTTCAGGTGACGCAGTTTCCGGACACACCACCTGTTTCGTTAATCTCTGGGAAAGTTTATGTAATTACAAAGCAGATGAAGAGTTGCAATACGCAAGAACAGTTGCGTTGGAGTTAGAACGCATAGCTATTCACACAGGCGATTTGAGCGCTATGTGTACGGATGTTGCATACCAACTCGGAAGTTCTGTTTTCGGAAGGTTACGCACACCTGTTATAAATTATTTTCAAATATGGTGCGGAAACCGCCTTGCAAAAGGGTTGATCCGTGCAGGAAAAAATCATTTTCCTCTTCATAAAACATTATGTGATACACTTCATAAACTTTTTGACGATTATGAGCCCGACTTTGATGAGATGTGCAAAGAAACATTTACTTTGCCTACTGTGCTTGCGCGATTTGAAAAAACAGGAATTGTAACAACCGAACAGGCGTCATCCATCGGTACAGTGGGAATGTCGGCAAGAATGAGTGGCATTAATCGGGATATTCGCTCATCACATCCCCACAATTTTTATTCTTCATTAAATCATCAGCCGATTATTAAAAATCACGGAGATGTTTATTCAAGAGCGCAAATACGAAAAGAAGAAATAAAACAATCCATAGGATACATCAGAAAATTATCAGAGAATATTCCTTCAGAAAATAAGAATCGAACTATTTTATCTCCTCCTTCATCTGATTCATTTGTCATTTCATTGGTGGAAGGATGGCGGGGAGAAATTTGTCATTGTGCTATCACGGATGAAAAAGGCGAACTGGTACACTACAAAGTGAAAGATCCATCCATGCACAACTGGCTGGCTTTGGCTTTGGCTGTTCGCAACAATGAAATTTCTGATTTTCCAATTTGCAACAAAAGTTTTGATTTATCTTATTGCGGACATGATTTGTAAAAAGTAAAAAAATGATTAAAAATATTAAAATACTTTTTCATCAGGGAAAACAATATATCCCCGATATAACGAAAGCAGAGGTGCCTGGAATTTTTCGGGGCAGACCTATAATAAGTTCTGAAAAAGTGAATGAGCAGGAACTTGTAGATTTATGTCCCACAGGAGCAATCAACACAAGTCCTGTTAAAATTGATTTGGGTAAATGCACATTTTGTGGCGAATGTGCTTTTGCTTTTCCTAACAAAATAAAATTTACAACCGATTATAAAATTTCCTCTAACGAAAGAGAACGACTCATTATTAGAGAAGGAGAGGATAAGCCGATTGAATTAAATCCTGATTTGATTCGAAAAGAAACTTTTGAATATTTCAGTGGCTCTTTAAAGTTAAGACAAGTATCAGCAGGAGGCGATAACAGTTGTGAGTTGGAACTGAACGCTTGCGGCAATGTGAACTTTGATATGGGTCGTTTCGGAATTGAATTTGTTGCTTCGCCCCGCCATGCAGATGGAATTGTAATCACAGGTTCTGTTTCAGAAAATATGGCAGAGCCGCTACAAATCTGTTATGACGCAACTCCTGAACCAAAAATTATTATTCTCGCCGGCATAGATGCCATCAGCGGGGGAATATTTGAAGGAAGTCCTGCACTGAACAGACGTTTTTTAAGTAAATACAAAATTGATTTATATGTTCCGGGAAACCCTATTCATCCTCTTACATTTATCAATGGAATTTTAGAGTTGATAAAAAAGCGCAAGTGAGCCTTGTGCTATTGGACAGTGATATGTGTTTTAATCCGCAACTTTAACAAGCCAGAAAGGTTAGCGGGCAATACTCTGTCCACATCGCGAACCTAAAACTTGAATAAAAACATTATACTTTTGAAATAAAAACGGTACATTGAAAACCATTTAGAATAAACAATAATTAAAAAATGAACAAAAAATTAATCTTCCAACTTTCGCTTTTCGGTTTAGCAATGGCAATTGCAACCGTTTATTTTATTCCTTCCAATATCGAACCATTGTTCTGGTTGGTTATTTTTATTGTTTGTGCCTACATCATAGCAAAGCAATGCACCGGAAAATATTTTTTACATGGCCTCTTTGTGAGTTTAGTAAATGCTGTTTGGATCACTGCTGCTCACATTATTTTATTTGATTCCTACATTGCTAACCATGCGGAAGAAGCTACAATGATGACTAGAATGCCAATGCCTGATGCACCACGGTTGATGATTTTAATGACGGGACCAGTCGTTGGATTGATTTCTGGGCTTGTTTTAGGATTGTTTGCTTTTATTGCCTCAAAAATTATTAAGAAGAAATAAACGTCACTAAAAAAAACTAAAAAATGGACAATTCAACATTAATAACCACAAGCACTTCGCTTGAAGGTTACCGTATCAAAAAACAATTAGGTTTAGTGCGTGGCATTACGGTTCGTTCACGCAGTGTAATTGGTAATATAGCAGGTGGTTTTATGACCCTATTTGGCGGTAAAAGCACTATCTATACCAACCTGTGTGAAAACGCCAGAGAAGAGGCTTTACAGCTAATGATCAAAAATGGTAAAGAACTTGGAGCCAACGCAATTATAAATATGCGATATGATGCAAATGAAGTAATGAGTGGCCTTACCGAAGTGCTTGCTTATGGCACAGGTGTGGTTGTTGAAAAAGTGGATTAACAGATAATTTTATACATTTGTTAGCTATTCGAAACCAAAAGAATATGAGTACAACAAAAACAATTTTATTTGCTTTTTTAATACTATCATTCCGAATCACCAACCTCTTTGGACAACAAGGTACTGAAGCTACAGGTGGTGATGCTTCAGGAATAGGCGGGGCTGCAAGTTATACCATAGGGCAAACAGATTATATTACAGCAACCGGCTCCGGAGGGGTTATCACACAAGGGATACAACAACCTTACGAAATTTTTAATATAACAGGTATTGATGATATTGGTATTGAACTCACCGCTTCTGTTTATCCAAACCCTGCAACTGATTTTATTTTATTGAAAATAGTAAACAGTAAATCTGAAATTTTCACTTTTTCTCTTTTCGATATTCAAGGCAAACTGCTTTTAAATAAAAAAATCGAAACCGATGAAACTCCTGTTTCTATGGACAAATTGGCCTCCGGTATTTATTTTATTAACGTATTCAGGAATAACAACGAAGTTAAAACATTCAAAATAATTAAAAATTAAATACAATGAAAAACCTAATCGTTACATTAACAAATCTGCTTATTATCACGTCCACTTTTGCTCAGGCACCGCAAAAAATGAGCTACCAGGCTGTTATACGCAATGCTAACAATGTTCTTGTTGCAAGCACAAGTGTTGGAATGAAGGTAAGTATTTTACAAGGTAGCTCAACCGGTACAGCAGTTTATGTTGAAACACAAACAACAACTACAAATATCAATGGGCTTGCAACAATTGAAATAGGTACTGGAACAGTTGTTACAGGTGTTTTTTCTGCGATCAACTGGGCATCAGGAATATTTTTTATTAAAACAGAAACTGACCCAACAGGTGGCACAACCTACAGCATTACCGGAAACAAACAATTACTTAGTGTTCCTTATGCTTTATTTGCTTCAAACGGTGGTGTTGCTGGTGCTACAGGAGCGGCAGGGGCTATTGGCGCAACTGGTATTAAAGGAAACACTGGCGCAACAGGTGCTATGGGTGGTACAGGTTCTGTTGGTGCTACAGGTGCAGGAAGTACAGGTGCTACAGGAACAGGATCTCCCGGCATAACAGGACCAACAGGGCCCGGTGCGGGAAGTACAGGTGGTACCGGTACAACTGGTTTTGTTGGTGCTACAGGACCGGGTGGTGGAATGACGGGCGCAACAGGTGCTACAGGCGCTGGCATCTATATTTTAACCTTGTCCAATTATACTTCTATAACTGTTCCATCAGATAATTATGCACTTGTTCAGGGAACGATAACTCTTGGGGCAAACTACACCGGACTGAATGCAAACCACCTTGTAGTAAGCGGTGGCACTATCACAGGAAATGGCACTTACATTCTTTCTGTTGGGAATAGCTGTGTTTTTAATGGCGTTACTTTTAATGCTGTTGATGTGGATTGTCAATGGGGAGAATTCATTAATTGCACGTTCACAGGCAATTGCCCACGATTAGGATACGACAGCAAATTTGATAATTGTCAGTTTTCAGGAGTTACCACCGGATTCACCTATTTGTTAGGTTCTGTTGTTCACTCCTCTGTTTCAAACTGTACACTTCCGAGATGTAATGAGTTTGTGGGTTCCTCCATAACAGGCACTACCATTGGTAGTGAAGCAGTAAACCAGTGTGCCATTTCAAACATTTCAGGTTGTTATATTGGTACAAGTTCAATCTATGCGCTCCAGAGCGATTTTGTGTTTGCCGGCAACCGTTGCAGTAGCAGCAGCATTTTCATCAACAATGCTACTCAGGTTTGCAATCAAGCAACCATATCAAATAATCAATTCAGAAGCGGTATAAATACAAGTACGCCACCTATTAATATCGACCCTACAACTTCCGGTTTTAAAATATACAGTATTGCTGATAATCTTTTTGGAATGCAAACCAGTGATGCCTATTGTATAAAAATAACATCAAGCACTAATGGAGCCACCTTTGCGAATATTGCGATAAAAGGAAATACTTTTTGGCGAGGGGCTAATACTTTTCCCCTTTTTTATCAATCATCCATTACAATTGATTATGCAAACAATACTGCATGGCAGTTAACTAATAATGCGTCTACCGGTGGTTTAACGGTTGCTGCGTCTAATTTCAGTCACTAAAATCGAATTAGTTGTCTATTAAAAAAATGACTGCAAAGCCCATCACACCTTGTTTGTGGTTCGACAACCAAGCTGAAGAAGCCGATCTTTTCTATACTTCGATTTTTAAGAATTCTAAAATTGATAGCATCAGTCGGTATGGAAAAGAAGGTTTTGAATTTCACCGACAGAAAGAAGGAACAGCACTAACAGTTGCTTTTACAATCAATGGACAGTCTTTTACTGCGCTAAATGGCGGTCCGATTTTTAAATTTAACGAAGCTGTTTCGTTTCAGGTGTTTTGTGAAACGCAAGAAGAAATAGATCATTACTGGACTAAATTATGTGATGGTGGGCAACCCGGTCAGTGTGGTTGGTTAAAGGACAAATACGGCCTCTCCTGGCAGATCATTCCGAGTGTATTACCTAAATTAATGAGCGACCCAACAAAAGCAGGAAAGGTGATGAATGCGTTTCTTAAAATGAAAAAATTCGATATTGAAAAGTTATTACAAGCCTAAAAAGATTCCTCTCCAGTTAGTAGCTTATTAACCTGAGTTTCGCTCAAGCCAGTTAAATTTATTGGGCTAAAGCCCTATATTGGTAGCTGTTTTCTTACCACGACCTAAAGGTCGTGGCTAAAGTCCAAACCTTAAACGAAACTCACGTTCTTAATAATTGATCACCTGCTCCACCATATCAGCAGGTAATTCGCGGAAATCATATTGCTGAGTTCGCAGTTGTGGTTCAAAACCAGCTTCCTGAATAGCCTCTTGAATTCCTTTGGCAGTAAAGCGATGCGGAGCACCTGCTGCCGATACTACGTTTTCTTCTATCATAATACTTCCAAAATCATTTGCACCCGAATGCAAACAAAGTTTGGCGACATCTTTACCAACAGTAAGCCAACTGGCTTGTATGTTAATTACATTGGGTAGCATAATGCGACTCATTGCTATCATACGAATATATTCATCGCCAGTAGTACTGTTTTTAATTCCTTTATGGCGCCTTAACAAAGTTCCATCATCCTGAAAGGTCCATGGAATAAAGGCCAAAAACCCTTTTGCATCTTTCGGTTTTTCGCTTTGCACCTGACGTATCAGTACCAAATGTTCGAAACGTTCTTCAATAGTTTCAATATGGCCAAACATCATGGTGGCTGAAGTAGTAATGTTTAATTGGTGTGCAGCCCGCATTACATCCAACCATTCGCGACCGGTACATTTTCCTTTTGAAATTAATCTACGTACTCTGTCATTCAATATTTCAGCACCGGCACCGGGCATGCTGTCCATTCCTGCATCTTTCAGCGCTTTCAAAACCTCAGCATGAGTTGATTTTTCGAGTTTGGTAATGTGTGCTACTTCCGGTGGCCCGAGTGTATGAAGTTTTAAATGCGGGTATAAACTTTTTAATTCTTTGAAAAGGTCAACATAAAACTTTAAACCTAAACCGGGATGATGACCACCTTGTAATAAAAGCTGATCACCCCCTAATTGAAACGTCTCGTCAATTTTTTTCTTGTAGGTGGCAATATCTGTTATGTAAGCATCTTTATGTCCTGGAATGCGATAAAAATTGCAAAACTTACAATTTGCGATACATACATTGGTTGTATTTACATTTCGATCAATCTGCCAAGTAACTTTTCCATCCGGTTTTTGAATTTTACGGAGCTCATTGGCAACAAACATCAAATCAGCTGTTGGAGCGCTTTTGAATAAAAAAACACCTTCTTCGATTGATAAAAATTCGAAATTTAAAGCCCGTTGTAATAAGTGTTGGATATTCATTTTAATCTCTTTTTACAAAGATACAGGAAATATTATTTGTAGTGAATTGGAGGAACAATCAACCTGACAGATTTTGAAACCTTCTAGGTCTGTTGTTTAATTTGTCTCCAAAACCTTAAACAGCTCATCCAGCTTAGGTGTTAGGATAATTTCTGTTCTACGATTTTTTTTGTGGGCATCCACTGTTTTTTCAGGATCAATTGGGAAATACTCTCCACGCCCTGCTGCAGTTAAGCGTTTCGGGTTTACCGAACTGTTTTTTGTAATTATTTTTACAATGGATGTTGCACGCATTACACTCAGATCCCAATTATCCTTGATCTCTCCTTTGCCCGCCATTGGCACATCATCCGTATGGCCTTCAATTAAAATATTTATATCGGAACTTTGTTCCAACACCTTTGCAACTTTTTTTAATGCTTCAACTCCTTTGGCTTCCACAGTTGTACTGCCGGATGCGAACAACAAATTTTCTTCCATCGATACATATACCTTTCCGTTTTTTTGAGTAATCGTCAACCCCTTGCCTTCAAAGCCAAACAAAGCATCGGTTAATTTTTTCTTTAATTCGTTTACAGCATCATCTTTACTTTTCAGAATTCCTTCTAATTCAGCAACACGGGCTTCGCGCTTTTTTAGTTCGGCAGTAAGTCCATCCAGATTTTTCTTTTGGCTTGAAAGCTGGTCTTCCAGCATTTTTAATTCATCCTGGTGTTTCAACAATTTTTCTTGTGTAGTTTGTAATTCACAGGAAAGTTTTTTTGTGTCGGCTATATTGCCCGACAATAAACGATTGTACTTATCCAACAGTTGTTCATTGATCTGGTTTAGTTTTTCGTATTTAGCTGCAAAGGTTCGATAGTTTGTTCCTAATGTGCTTGTATCAGAAAGAAGTTCGGCAATTCGTTTTTTATTATCTCCTAAACTTTTTATAAGCTCATTTAATTTTGTCTCATTTTTTTGATTTAACATTTTCAGGTCGGTAAGTTCCTGTTCGCAACTTTTGCGTTTTGCTTGTTCCTCTTCCAATTTACGTTGTGGTACACAGGAATAGAATGTGCTCATAATTAGTAGCACTGTAATATATTTGATACTGTTTTTCATTTGAAAATAAATTTAAATGATTTTCGAGAATACAATATTATTAATAAACAGCGCAGTTTGTGGAGTGTTGTTGCAAACGTTATGCACAATTGAATTACGCTGAATACAGGGGGTGTGTTAATAAAAAGTTACAAGAGCCTCACCTAAATCCTCTCCAAAGGAGAGGACTTAAATGCCACAGCACCCTTCTCCTTTGGAGAAGGGTTGGGGATGAGGCAAAAAGAGGGTTGAATAAAACCTAATTAAGTTTTTGTATTTGGGATTGTGGAACAAAATAAACGCGGGTCATATCTCGATACTCCATTGCGTTTGCGTCAAAATTTTTAACATTGATCTGAACCAAACGATAGTTCTCTTCATAAAAAATTGGCATGATGGCACCATCATCAATTGCCACCTGGTCGGCTTGGAGGTAAAGATCCATACGCTTTTTAGGGTCAACTTCCTGCATCCCTTTTGAAAACAATGAATCGAATTTAGCACTTTTATACCTACTTACATTCAAGTACGATTTGTCGGATGCTTTTTTAGGAATATTTTTACCATATAACAAAGTTAAAAATGTTTCAGGATCCGGATAATCGGCACTCCAACCGGTTTTCCAAAATAATGTTTTACCGGTTTCTAAACGTTCCAAATGTTCTGCAAAAGGAAGAACATTCAATTCAATATCAATATTTAAATTTTCTTTTAACATTTTTTGAATCACTTCAGCTGTTTGAATATTCCGCTCGGCCCCGCCACTGTTAATTTGTAGCGTTAGCTTTGGAAAACCTTTTCCATTTGGATATCCACCGGCAGCAAGATACTTGCGTGCTTTATCAATATCAAAAGTATATCCTTTCAACTTTTTTACATCGTACTCCTTAAATGAAGGGGGCACAATTCCGTATATACCCGGAACGCCTTCTCCTTGCAGGGTATAGGTAACAATTTTTTCGCGGTCAATAGCATGGTTAAATGCTAACCGCACTTCTTTTTTATCAAAAATATCGCTCTGGATCTGAAAACCATAAAAGAAAATACTCATTGCTGGGTTTACCTGTAAATCAAATGGGGCATTGGCTTCATGAGCATGCTCCAATTTTCCTAAAATATCAGAGATCATTTCAACAGGAATTTTAAAAACCATATCCAGGTTTCCTCTTTTAAATTCAAGCAGTTCTGATTTTTTTTCTTTGATAAAAGTTATTTTCAATGCATCCATGTAAGGTAAGTTATTGCCAAACTCATCTACATCCCAGTAATTGGGGTTGCGTTCTAAAATAACCACTTCACCCTCTTTTATGCTTTTTACCTGAAACGGGCCTGTTCCAACACATTTAGCACGCATTTCCACACCATATTTTTCCAATGCTTCTTTTGGGTATACCCAACAGCCGGGGGTACTCAAAATATTCAGGAAGCCGGCTAAGGGATAAAGCAGATTAATTTGTAGTGTATAGTCATCAATTACTTTTACTCCCGAAACGCCCTCTTTTAAAGGTTGATTAACTTCTGTTGACTGAAAAAACTCGTTTGCACCAACAACCTTGTCTTTAAAAGTAGCTGCAAATTGCTGGTTTTCGGGACCGGCAGTGCATAATTTTTCGAAACAATACGCAAAATCTTTTGCTGTTACTTCACGCCCTTTTCCGTTTCCGCCAGAAAAGCAAAGGTCGTCATGGAATTTAACTCCTTTGTGAAGGTGAAATGTCCATTGTGAAGCATCACTATTTTTTTCCCATTTTTCGGCTAATGATGGCAGAATACTTAAATCTGATTGTGAAAGTTTTACCAAGCCTTCGTAAACCTGACTTGCTATATGTTGTGATGTAATTTCGGTAACATTTAAGGGGTATAAATTACGAAAATCCTCTACCTCGTTCATTCTGAAAACACCTCCGTAATAAACGCCACCATTCGCTTTTCTAGAACCTCCTGTAGAATTGTTCATTCCTCCACATGATGCCAAAAGCACTGTAACAAAAAATAAATAAAACGCGTTTTTCATGTTAAATTTCTACCTCATTTTTAAATTTCAGCATGCAAATATATCAGATTATATGAAAAACTCCTACGAATTAAAAATCTATTTCAAGCATAACAGGGCAATGGTCGGAATGTTTGGCTTCCGGCAAAATAGCTGCTCTTTTCATTTGCTGTTGTATATTGGCACTTACCAGATTATAGTCGATACGCCAACCTAAATTTTTTGCACGGGAATTGGCTCTGAAGCTCCACCAGCTATAGTTGTGAGGCTCTTTGTTAAAATGCCTGAAACTGTCTACAAAACCTGATTTCATAAATGCATCAATCCACTCGCGCTCTTCAGGTAAAAAGCCGCTACTGTTTGCATTACTTTTAGGGTTGTGAATATCAATTGGCTGATGACAAATGTTATAATCTCCGCAAATGATAAGCTTTGGGCGCTCTTTTTTTAATTGGTCAATATATTTTTGAAAGTCGGATAACCATTTCATTTTAAATGACTGCCGTTCTTCACCACTGCTGCCACTGGGATGATACACATTTAAAACAGAAACATCGCCATAATCGGCACGAATAACACGCCCTTCAAAATCATACTCGGGAATACCGCATCCATATTCAACATGGTTGGGTTTGCGTTTTGTAAAAATAGCAACTCCGCTATAGCCTTTCTTTTGTGCGGGATACCAATAGTGGTGATATCCCTCCTCTTCAAACACGCTGATATCAAGCTGTGCAGGTTCTGCTTTTAATTCCTGAACACATAAAATATCCGGATTGGCCGCTTTTAACCAATCAATAAGACCTTTGCTTATGGCTGAACGTATTCCGTTTAGATTGTAACTTATAATTTTTGTCATGATTTTACGTATTAGATTGGGTGAACAAAAATATAAAATAATCTTTGCGAACTTTGTGATTAGAATATTTTACCACAAAGAACACAGATAAAATAAACCACTATGCACTAAAAGTGGGTGCGTTGTGGGGAAAAGAAAGAAAAAATTCTTTCTAAAAATCACACTAAAATCCGCCATTGCGAGGAACGACATAATAAAATTTTTAGAAACCGAAAGTCTTCCCGCCAAAGCCAGACAGTTTTAAAAACGAACTGAAACAATAAATACTACTTTAGCTTTATAATGGTTCGAAAAATAATATTTTTTTTGTTGTTGCTTTTTTTCTCAGCAATGGGATATGCCCAAAACAGAAGGGTTCGCTATCCGGAAGGGAAAAAATATAATCGCTACAAAGTTGAAAGTGACACACTTCAACTTGATACACTTAGCCTTGTTCCTGGCTCTGTAACAATTACTCTTGTTAACGGAACAAAGTTGGACAGTACACTCTACACTTTAAATTATGCCACCGCACAGGTAATACTTGATCGAAAAAAAATTGACTCCTCTCTCCTACTGCCATTTCTAAAACGTGAAGAAGGCGATCCTTTTGTTGTTGACAGCTTAAAAGTCTCTTATAAAACATTTCCATATTTATTTTCTTCTGAAATAAAACACAAAGACTACAGCCTTATTAAGCCCGATCTATTTGGTAATAACAACCCTTTTAGTTATTCGGCAGAATCAAAAAATGAAGACATTTTTAAAATGGAGGGCTTAAATAAAACAGGTAGTATTTCAAGAGGACTCTCATTTGGTAACAATCAAGATGTAGTAGTTAATTCGAATTTAAACTTACAACTATCAGGACATTTGAATAATAATGTGGATATTTTATTAGCTGCAACAGATAATAATATCCCTATTCAGCCGGAAGGAAACACCCAACAATTACAGGAGTTTGATAAAGTATTTATTCAGCTTTCAAATGCGAATACAAAGCTAATTGCAGGAGATTTTCAGCTCACCCGTCCAAAAAGTTATTTTATGAATTTTTATAAAAAAGCGCAAGGGCTTAGTTTTTCTACAGCACTAAAAACGGGCAAAGAAAATAAAAACATAAAGGAACAAGGACTTTATACAACATCCGTAAATGCTGCTGTTTCACGAGGGAAGTTTGCCCGTAATCAATTACAGGGAATTGAAAGCAATCAAGGGCCGTATCGTTTACGAGGTGCCGAAAACGAGCCCTTTATTATTGTGTTATCCGGAACAGAAAAAGTATATATTGATGGAAGACTTATGGATAGAGGACAAGAGAATGATTATGTCATCAACTATAATACATCCGAAATTACATTTACCGCTAAACAACTTATTACAAAAGACAAACGGATTGTTGTTGAATTTCAATACTCCGATAAAAATTATGCGCGCTCACTTGTACACTTTGGTAATGATTTTGAAAAAGACAAACTCAGGTTATACCTGAATATATACTCTGAACAGGATAGTAAAAACCAACCTTTGCAGCAAAATTTAACACCACAACAAAAAGTATTGTTAAGTCAAATTGGCGATTCTCTTTCGCTTGCAGTTGCTCCAAGCTCCGATAGTGTTGCGTTTTCGAACAATGAAGTGTTATACAAAAAAAGGGACACCCTGATAGGAACACAGTCTTACTCCATTTTTATTTATAGCATCAATAGTGATAGTGCGCATTTTAGAGTGGCATTCAGCAATGTAGGGCTAGGAAAAGGGAATTACAAACAAATTGCTTCCAGCGCAAATGGCAAAGTATTTCAATGGATTGCGCCAGTTGCCGGAGTGAAACAAGGAAATTTTGAGCCGGTGATACAACTGATAACACCTCATCAAAAACAAATGATGACAACGGGTGCAGATTATGTTTTTTCAGAGAATTCCAAACTCAGTGTTGAAGGAGCTTTGAGCAAAAATGATATCAACACTTTTTCAACAGCTGATAAAAAAAATGATGTGGGTGTTGGTTTAAAAATGAATTTCGACAATATAAAATCATTGGGAACAGAACAACAACAAACAATTGATACCTCTATTAACAGTTTCGTAAAACTACTTACCAATGTGAATTATGAGTATGTTCAAAAATACTTTTCTCCGGTTGAGCGTTACAGGAGTATTGAATTTGAACGCGATTGGAACAGAACAAGTGTTACAATGATAGACGATCAACATATTGTTGGTGCGGGTTTGCAATTGGTTAAAAAGGGAACGGGAAGTATTGGGTATAAATTCAATTCATTTTTAGAAGGCTCTAATTACAATGCAAACAAGCAGTTTGTTAATTTGAATTTTAAACAAAAAGGATTTGATCTGAACTACAACAGTAGTTTGCTTAACTCCACAAGCTCAGCCAACAGTGCTTTTTACAGGCACAAAAGCGGAGTGTCGCAAAAAGTGAAATGGGTAACCATTGGCATTAAAGATGAGTTGGAACAAAATAAATTTACACTTGGTAAAAAAGATTCATTGCTTGCAAATAGCTATCAGTTCTGGGAATGGCAAGGGTATATTCAAAATTCAGATACTACAAAAAACAGGTATGGATTGAATTATAAACAAAGAACTGATTATGCTATGAAAAACTTGATTGCATCAAAAGGGCTTAACAAATCGGCATTTGCAGAAAGTTTTGGTGGTTTTTTTGAACTCCTTCAAAATCCCAATAATCAATTAAAAATAAATGCTGCTTATCGCAGATTACAAATTATTGATTCGGCACTTACTATGCAAAAGCCTGATAACTCTTTAGTTTCGAGGATAGAATATAATTTCAGAATCTGGAAAGGTTTGTTGTATTCAAATTCGTTTTATGAAATCGGTTCCGGGTTAGAAGTAAAAAAAGAATTTTCGTACATTGAAGTTGCCCCTGGCTTGGGCGTTTACACATGGAACGACTATAATGGAAACGGCATAAAAGAATTAAACGAATTTGAAGTAGCTACTTTTCCAAATACTGCAACCTATGTAAAAATATATACGCCCACTCTTGATTATATTAAAGTATATATTAATCAGTTCAGCGAACAATTAATGTTGAAACCTGCTGCCCTGTGGGCAAGTAAATCAGGGGCGCGAAAATTTATTTCGCGCTTTGCAAATCAATCGGCTTATCGTGTAGATAGAAAATCATCGGAAACAGACCTGACAAAAGCTTATGATCCTTTTATCACGGTAACGGATAATCCGAATTTGATAACGCTAAACTCTTCTTTCAGAAATACATTATTCATCAATCAAATGAGTCCGGTTTTGGGTATTGACCTTAGCTACCAGGATGTGCGCAATAAACTATTGCTTGTAAATGGTTTTGATACCCGTCAAAATATATCTAAAGAAGTCCGCTTACGTTGGAATATGTCGCAACTTTTTTGGTGGGAGATCAATTATAAAGATGGCAAAAAGATAAACACATCACAATTTTTTAGTGTTCGCAACTTTTCCATTTTATATTTTGAGGCTGCTCCAAAATTTAATTTTCAACCCACAACCGCTTTTCGGGCAACAGCTTCATTCAAATATTCAGACAAAAAAAATGCAGCTGAATATGGTTCGCAGCGGGCTTCTATAAAGGATTATGGCATAGAGATAAAATACAATGTATTGCAAAAAGGGAGTTTGAATTTAAAAGCCAATTTGATTCAAATACAATTTAATGGAACATCAAATACTTCACTCGCATTTGAAATGATGGATGCATTACAAAAAGGAAAAAACATTACCTGGGGATTTTCTTATCAGAGAAATTTGTCGAACAATTTGCAATTAAGTTTAACGTATGACGGGCGTCAATCAGAGGGAAACCCCGCTATTCATACAGGCGGAGCACAAGTGAGGGCTTATTTTTAAATTGCTTTAAATGCGAATACCAATTATACACACATCATCCACCTGCTCTATATCGCCTTTCCAATTTTCAAAATACTGATCTAAATATTGTTTTTGCTCAATCATTGGTAAATGGTGAATTTTAAGTAGCTCTTTTTTAACTATTTTCTTCAGCAGCTTTTTTCCATTGACCCCAAACTGATCGGCATACCCATCTGTGGAGGTATAAACAATATCCCCTTTAAGCAAAGGCAATGTATGCAATGTAAAGGGGTCTATTTTGTCGTTATGTTTACCTACTGGCATTTTGTCGGCTTTGTATTCTGTGAGTTCACCACTTCTGATTAACCACAAAGGAGTGTTTGCTAATGCAAAATGTAAAAGCATTTTATCGAAATCGAAAACACAAAGCGCACAATCCATACCATCGTTTGATTCTTCTGTACTTCCCATCGGGTTTAAGGCTTGAATAATTTCTTTGCGTTGAGAATTTAATATATCGTGCGGGAGACGTATACCGCGTTCTATAACGTTTTCATTAAGATATGAAATGTTTAACATACTCATAAAAGCACCGGGTACACCATGCCCTGTACAATCCGCTGTAGCTATGTAAAATATATGTTTGCGTTCGGCATGGGTCTGCAACTTTACTTTGTTAGTTCCCAGGTCCCAACCCGGTAAAAAGGGCATGCTGAGCGCCCAATAAAAATCACCACTCACAATGTCTTTTGGTTTGAATAAAATAAAATATTCGGCCGGCAAATTATTTTTTATATACTCATCGCTTGTAAGTAGAGCTGTTTGTATGTGCTTAGCATAGGTTATTGAATCAATGATCTCTTTTTGATGCATTTCCAGTGTGAGATTCTGTTTCTCAACAATTTCTTTTTGGCGGTGAACTTCATTTTTTTGCAATTCAATTATATTTTTTTGTTTACTGGTAATGCGCAGTGTGCGAAGAACAAACCCTGCAAATAAAAAAACGAGAAGTAATACACAGGACACTAAAATCAGCACAAAGTTTTGTTTGTTTTTTTCTGTGGCAGTTATAACATCTTTTTTATCTTGCTCAGCTTTGGTGGCAGATTCTTTTTTGTTAAACTGATAATTCATTTCTTTACGCACCATCTGTTTTTTTAATTCAAGGCTAGCAAGCATCTCTTTGATTGCGGTTGATCGTTTAAAATAATACATCGAGCGTAAACGCATTTGCTCCATATTTAAAAGTTTACCTCCGGTGGTGTCGGGTAAAGAAATTGTTGATTTTTCGTAAAGCAGGCTTAAGCTGGAATATGCGCCTATTGCCTTATTCATTGCGCCTATGCTACAACAAACACCTACAGAGCGCTGCAAACAATTACACGCTTCTTTATATTTTTTTAAAGAAATATAAATCTGGCCTATGCTGCTAAGCATTGTTGCAATTTCTACTTTATTTTCAAGCTCTTCATCCAACTTAAGTGATCTAAAAAGATAATCCAGCGCTTGGGTATAATCTCCCTGCGCAAAATAAGTATCCCCTATGTTGCCTAAAGTGATTGCTATTCCCGTTTTATTATTTAAGTTTTTTTTCATCATTAGCGCTTTGAAATGAAACCCTAATGCTTTTGTATAATTTCGATTTGCCAGATTTAAGTTCCCGCTTTGTTTGAATATGTCGGCCTTAGCGAGATATGCGTTTCCGATATTGCCAAGATGTTTTGCAACTGCATCTTTATTTCGCAATTCTTCTGAAATTTTTAATGCTTTGAATAAGTACTCCAACGCTTGGGGGTAATCCTCTTGCCCCATATAAAGAAGCCCAATGTTTCCGTAGCGTTTAGCGATACCGGTTTTATCTCCAAGCTCCTCATCAAGTTTCAGTGCTTTTAAATAAAAATCAAGAGCAACAGTATAGTTCCCCAGTATTGTTTGATAAACTGCAAGATTGCCGTATGTTTGAGCAAGAAAATGCTTTCCTCTTTTTCCGTTTCGAATGGAAT
This sequence comes from Bacteroidota bacterium, assembly GCA_023251855.1. GTDB lineage: Bacteria > Bacteroidota > Bacteroidia > 2-12-FULL-35-15 > 2-12-FULL-35-15 > 2-12-FULL-35-15. The sequence continues at coordinate 11,251 of JAHEYA010000001.1, read as the reverse complement.
ATGGAAGTTGTATAAAAACATCAAGGGCTTGATTGCTGAGAACAGTAGAGGTATCCGGATTTTCATACAAAAAATCCCAACCCAGACTATTGAGGTGGATTATTTTGTTGGTATCATTTTTATCGTTTTTAAGAAGTGTAAGAAGAGAGTCCGTAATTCGATTTTGAGAAAAGGAAAATGGAACGCAAATTACACAGAGAAGTATGATAAAATATGATTTTTTTTTACTTGAAAAATTGCTTTTCATTTTTAAATTAAAATTTACAAGTCCCTGTAAAATCCATATTCACTTATATGGCATTTGCTAAATGCGGACACCAATAATACACACATCATCAACCTGCTCTATATTTCCTTTCCAGTTTTCGAAAAATTGATTCAACGATTTTTTTTGTTCGCTCATTGATTGGCCGTGAATTTTAAGCAATTGTTCTTTAAATGTTTTCTTCATTAATTTTTTTCCTCTGGCGTTAAACTGGTCGGCATAACCATCGGTAGAGGTATAAATAATATCCCCTTTTTGCATCGGTATTGTTTGCAAAGTAAATGAATCCATATTTTCATTATATCTCCCCACAGGCATTTTATCTGCTTTATATTCGGTTAGTTCTCCATTACGCACTAACCATAGTGGATTATTTGCAGCTGCAAAATGTAAAAGCATTTTATCAAAATCGAATGCACAAAGTATGCAATCCATCCCATCCATTGATTTTTCAATACTTCCTTTTGGGTTTAAGGCCTGAATAATTTTTTCGCGTTGTGAATTTAATATTTCGTTTGGCAAACGTAAGCCTCGTTCCATTATATTTTCATTCAGATAAGAAATGTTTAGCATACTCATAAAGGCGCCAGGTACACCATGGCCGGTACAATCGGCAGTAGCCATATAAAATATATTTTTACGTGGGGCATCAATTGGCATTTTTAACTTGTTGGTTCCCATATCCCATCCGGGTAAAAATCTCATGCTTAGCGCCCAATAAAAATCTCCGCTCACAATGTCTTTGGGTTTAAACAAAATAAAATGCTCGGCAGGCAAATGTTCATTGATATATTCTTCACTTGTAAGTAGAGCTGTTTGTATGCGTTTTGCATACGTAATTGAATCTACAATTTCTTTTTGTTTTTCTTCAACAATATGTTTTTGTTGTGTTGCTTCGTTTTTTTGCAATTCAATAATGTCTTTTTGCTTGCGGGTTGTCCGGAGTGAGCGAAAAACAAAACCGGAAAATAACAAAGCAAGGAGCAAACCACCAGCGATCAGCCAACTGATAATTTTTTGTTTGTGATTTTTTTCCTGCGCTATCGCTTGTTGTTTTTCATTTTCTGCTTTTGTTGCAGTTTCTTTTTTATCAAACTCGTAATTCATTTCTTTGCGCACTAATTGTTTTTTGTTTTCCTCAATGGAAAGAGAATCCTTTAGCGCCATTGCCTTTTTATAATGAACAAGGGCCTCTTTGCTCCTGCCCAATGTATCATACAGTTTGGAGAGTAACTCTTCCGATTGCATCACATAATCGATCGTACCAATATTATTACCAATTATGGCAGCTCTTTGCAGCTGTTTTTCGGCTTCTTTAAATTTTCCAAGAGTAATATTAAGAGAGCCAATGTTTATCAGACCCAATGCAATCTCTCTTTTGTTTCCAAGTTCCTCTATCATTTTCAAGGATTTCATATTAAAATCGAAAGCTTTTTTATATAATTGTTCCCGAAGTTTTTTTTTGTCCGGTCCTATTTTATCCGCTTGCTCTCTATATATACCCGCAATACTTCTTAACGTTATTGCAATTCCCTCTTTATCTCCAAGCTCTTCTGCAATTTTCAATGACTTTAAATTATAATCTAACGCTTTATTATAATTACCTTGTTTCATATAAATAATTCCAATGCTTCCAAGCAGACCGGCAATTATATTCTTATCTCCCACCTTTTCTTCCTCTATTTTCAGCGCTTTAAAATAATATTCAAGAGCCTGGGGAAAATTTTCAAGCCTTCCATATATATTTCCAATACTACCAAACTGATTTGCGATTCCGCTTTTGTCTCCAAGAATTTCTTTGATTTTCAATGCTTTGAAGTAATAGTCAAGCGCTTTGTTATAATCAGCTCGCTTATCATAAACAATTCCAATATTGCCGAGTGTATTTGCTTCTATCTTCTGGTTCTTAATTTCTTCTGCAATTTTTAATGTCTTGAAATAATAATCTAGTGCTGTGGAATAATCGCCCTGGCTGTCATAAATAATTGCTATCCCACCAAGCTGCATAGCTGCATCCGTTTTGTTTTTTTGTTCTACATAAATCTTTAATGCCTTAAAATAATAATCTAAAGCTATCCGTTTGCTGCCTTTTATAAAATTATCCCACCCAAGTTCACTATAGGATTGAGCCATTCGTTTGTGATCATTTGTTTTTTCTGCGCAAGTTTTTGCTTGCTCCGCAAAATAAATAGCTGAATCCAGATTTTGATATGAATAAATAGTTGCGAGCTTTAATAGATGAATTACTTTACGGGTATCGGCTTTATCATTTTTAAGAAGCGTGAGAAGTGAATCAATATCTCGATTTTGAGCAAGAGAGAATAAAGGAGTGCAGATGGCATTGGCTGCAAAAACACAGAGTATTTTTGAGCGGGCAATGCGTGATATGCTGAGAAAAAATGATCTTATTTTACTTGTCGCCATAAACCTCATCAAAGGAAATGATTTTGTTAAAAAACTTTAAACCAGTTCTATTTTCAGCCCTAACATACGGATATCAGCTGCCTTCCTCTAATGAACATTTCCTCTCTTGTATTCACTACACACGAATACCAATGATCGTAACATCATCAATTTGTTCCTGGCTGCCTTTCCAGCTTTCAAATGTTTCGTTTAATATTTCCTTTTGTTTATTCATGGGCAGCCTGTGAATACGTATTAACAGTTCCCTGAATGGCTGATAAAAAAACTTTGTTTGGGTTGCTGCTCCTTTTTGATCTGCAAAACCATCTGAAAATATGTAAATACAATCGGCTTTTTGTAATTTTATTTTATGGTTATTAAATAACACGTTGCTGGACGATATGCCAATTGAACTTCTGTCGGCTTTTGTTTCGGTCAACACCCCATTTCTGATATGATACAAGGAGTTATGTGCCCCGGCAAATTCAAGCTCATTATTTTGATGGTCAATTTTACACAATGCTACATCCATACCGTCCTTAAGGGCCTCAAGCCCTTTGGTTTGTTTTAATGATTTTATTACTGATGAACTCAGATCATTTAATATCATTGATGGCTGATGTGTTGGTTGTGTTTTTACAGCCTGTTCCAATAAATTGTATCCCATGATGCTCATAAAAGCTCCGGGTACTCCATGACCGGTACAATCAACAACGGCAATCAGTACACGATGTTCGTCAATAAAATGTGCCCAATAAAAATCTCCACTCACAATATCCTTGGGTTTAAAAAATATAAATGAGTCGGGCAATAAATGATTCATCACTTCCTCTGAAGGCAAAATCGCCTGTTGTATATGCTTTGCATAATTAATACTATCAATGATCTTCAGGTTTTTTTGTTCTGAAATACTTTTTTGTTTTTCTGCTTCTTCTTTTTGTAAAACCGCTTCTGCTGTTCTTTCCACCACAGTATGTTCAAGAATTTCTTTATCTTTTTGAAGAGAAGTGGTACGCCAGCTGATGAGAATAAATAATAAACCCGATAAAACAATTAAGTAAATTCCATAGGCCCACCAGGTACGATGCGTTGGCGGTAATACTTTAAAGGTATACGTTATTGGTTCGGACCAAATACCATCCGGACTTTTGGCTTTTAATTTGAACGTATATTTGCCCTCATGTATATTACCAAAATCGGCAGTGGTTCTATTTGTAAGCGGACTCCAGTCATTGTCGTATCCCTCAAGCATGTGTTGGTAAAGCACAAGGTTGGGATGTGCCGTTTCAATTGCTAAAAATTCAAATGTAATATTGTTGTGCCCATAAGGCAATACAAGGTTTTCGGGCAGCGAGTAAAAGCTGGTAATGCCTGAAAATTTTATATCCCCGAATTTTTTTCGCATTACATCCCGTTGTGCTTCATTTAACAAGCGACCGAAAAGTTCGGTCTCTTCTGCCTTATTAGCAGCTGTTTGGGGGGCAATTGATGAATCCTTTTTATTTTGCAATAATCTCGATAATTTAGGCTGATTCTCTTTTTCATTTTCAATTAAATTATTCCAGCAAACTTTTTCGTTATTGATTTTTATGCTTTGAATATAAACATTTGGCGGGTTGAGATTTTTGTTTACTTTTTTATAATCAAACCGGATAAGCTTGTCTCCAGTACCGCCCCAAACGATACCTTTACTATCAACAAACAATGCATTTGTATTTAAATCTTTTATTGAATAGCCGGTATTAAAATTAAAATTTTCAAATTTTATGTTTTCATTTTCTTCTTCTCCATAACTACTCGATGCAGATCTTTTTAAACCCGACAAGCCTATATTGGTTCCCAACCATAGCATTTTATTTATGGTATCTTCAGCTATTGCATAAACCACGTCATCCGGAAGTCCTAGTTCGGAGTTATATTTTCTAAATGATTTGCCATCATATTTACACACACCTCCTCCATCGGTTCCAAACCAAAGGTTTCCTTTTCTGTCTTCAATAGAACTCAAAATGTGATTGTTTGACAGCCCTTGCGATTTATTAAAAGTTGTAAAAAACTTTCCGTCATATTTGCTTATGCCGCCACCATCAGTACCAAACCATATGTTTCCCTGTTTATCTTCTGCGATAGTAAGCACCGTATTATTTGCCAACCCTTGTGCAGTTTTAAAGTTTGTAAAACGGGCTTTGCCTGTATGCTCTGCTTGTGCATTGTATTTGCTTACACCACCCCCATCACTACAAAACCAAAAATTTCCTTTTTTATCCTGAATAGCATAGGAAATATAATTACTCACTAAACCCTGGGTGGCAGTATGGTTTGTAAATGTTTCTCCGTCATACTCACTTACCCCTCCTCCACCTGTTGCAAACCAAATGTTCCCTGTTTTATCCTGGACAATACTTGTAACATAATTGTTTGCAAGCCCTTGGGCGGTCGTATAATTTGTAAAGTTAGAATGCCCGTCAGGCGCTGATTTCCCATCGTATTTTGTAACCCCTCCCCCTTGTGTTCCAAACCACATGTTTCCCGATCTGTCCTCAAAAATGCTAAAAACAGTATTGTTTGTAAGCCCCTGATCTGTGGTAAAAGCCATTAAAGATTCTCCATCATATTCACTTAAACCTGCGCCAAGCGTGCCAAACCAAAGGTTTCCAACCATGTCTTCGGTTATGCTTATCGCATCATTACTAATTAAGCCCTGATTGGTTGTAAAGTTTGCAAATGTTTTACCATCATACTTACTTACACCTCCCCCATCTGTTGAAAACCAAAGTGCCCCCATTTTATCTTCCTTGATATTAAAAATATAATTGCTTGCCAAACCCTCATCAACAGTATAGTTAGTAAATGTTTTACCATCATATTTACTTACACCACCGCCATTGGTGCCAAACCAAAGATTTCCTTTTTTGTCTTCCATCATTCCTCTCACTATATTATTTGCCAATCCTTGGTTTTTATTAAAAGTGGTAAATGATTTGCCATCGTATTTGCTAACACCATCGCCCAATGTGCCAAACCATATGTTTCCTGTTTTGTCTTGAGTAATACTCCAAACGTTGTTGCTTGCAAGCCCATCGGCTTTATTATAAGTTGTAAATTTTTTTCCATCATATTTGCACACACCTGCACCATCTGTCGCAAACCACATGTTTCCCAATTTGTCTTCAATGATTCCAAAAACATAATTATTAGCAAGGCCTTGCGTGGAAGTATATGTTGTAAAAGATTTTCCATCATATTTGGACGCCCCTGCGCCAAGAGTTCCAAACCACATATTTCCTTTTTTGTCTTCTGTGATACACCAAACGGTATTAACCGGAAAGCCTTGCGTGCTGGTATAGTTTGTAAACGATTTTCCATCATATTTGCTAATTCCACCACCGTTGGTACCAAACCACAGATTACCCATTTTATCCTTATAGCCACAACGAATACTACTTTGTGCCAAACCTTGCTCCGTATTATAGTTTTTCATTGATACAAAAAAATCTGCTTTTTTGATTTCTGGCGGAACAATTTTCAAATGTTTCCCGTTGTTGAATGTTAGTGTTTCCGGTTGTGGTGGCGGTGGCACCACAACTATTTTTTTCGGTAGAATAGCGGGAATAACTATTGTATAAGGCGGAGGACATGTATCCGGATTAGGGGTAATAGGAGTTTTAATAAGCGTATATGCGGGTGCGACCTGCATACCACTTTCAGAATAACTGTTTTTCTGCTTTTTATTATTATCAGAACAAGATGATATAACAATGCTTGTTGCTATAACCCCTGCAAGGTATTTGGTGAGCTGAATTGTATTTTTAAATGCCTGCTTCATTCAATAAAAATTTTATTTTCGATTCCATAAAAGCTTATTGTGCAAAACAAATTTGCAAAAAAAAATCCGCAAATCAGTTGATTAAAAGCATAAATTGAATGTTTGCTTTTTATTTCTTGTTGGAGTCTACTTTAATCCGCTCATTTCTATTGGAAAGTTCCCAGGCGGTGAAAAAAATTAGTCGTGTTATTTTTTCCATTTTATCGAAATTTATTTTTTCTACTTCATCTGTTTCTTTATGATAATCCGCATGAACGCCATTAAAATAGAATATTACAGGGATTCCATTTTTTGCAAAATTATAATGATCAGAACGATAATAAAAACGGTTTTTATCTTTCTCATCATTGTAGGTGTAATCCAGCTCCAGATGGCTGTATGTTTTATTTGCATTTTCGTTGATAGTATGCAATGTAGAGCTTAACTTATCGGATCCTATCAAATAAATATAATTGGGGTTGTTTTCGTGATTGGCATCCACACGCCCTATCATATCAATATTCAAATCGCAAACAGTATTTTTAAGAGGATACACGGGGTTTTTAACATAATAGGCTGAGCCTAATAAGCCTTTTTCTTCGCCTGCAACAGTCATAAATAATAAACTTCTACGAGTACCTAAGCCTTCTTTTTTTGCTTTAGCAAAGGCTTTTGCTAATTCAATAACAGCAACTGTTCCGGAGCCATCATCATCGGCCCCATTAAAAATTACATTCCCATCTTTACCCAAATGATCGTAATGTGCAGTAACCACTATCAGTTCTTCTTTTAGATCAGTCCCTTCAATATACCCCAAAACGTTTTCTGAACCAACCTTCTCCACCCCATTTTTAACATTGATCACAAAGTTTGTTTTTACTTTTATTTCAAACGGTTTTTGAGTACTTGAAATTTTTTGTTTGAGGTCTTTTAATGTTGAGTTTTTTAAAACATCATTTGCCATTTCTTTGGAAATGTAGATAACAAACATGTCTTCATTGCTTAATTCAAGCTTTAAAGCAGATGATTCTAAACGGTGTTTGTTGTCAGCAATATCCTTTGCAACATCATCAACCACTATCAACAATGCTCTAATCCCACTCTCTCTGGCTTTTTCAATTTTTAGTTTCGTATAAGTTGCCCATAATGATTTTGTGCGGGTTCCGGTAATTAATGATATGGAATCGGTTGAATAAGGTTCACCGGTCATTATCATCACCACCCTGTTTTTTACGTTTACATTTTTATAATCATCGTACACTTCCGGATCTTGAATGCCATAACCCAAAAACTGAATACTATCGGTAGCTATGCGTTGCTCACTCTGATCAGGATAAGTATAATAATCTTTACCATCTTTATATTTTTTTTTATAAATATAAACCTCTGCTTTTTTGGGTATAATGGCACTTAAAAAAAATTCCTGGTAATAGCTGTTATTTTTATAGGCTGGTATTCCTGCTGCTTTAAATTGGCTGGCAATATAGTCTGCCGCCATTTTCTGTCCCTTTTTACCTGTTTCTCTGCCTTCGTATTCGTCAGAAGCTAAAACATGAAGATTGGTGCTCATACCGGAAGCTGTTATATTTTTAGAATATCGTTCTGCAATGGTATCTTTTTGAGAAAAAAGTAATGCGGGGAAAAACAAAAAGAAACTGGCGAGTATACCTAATGCAATAAAAGGTTGTGCGAATTTGGTATGTTGATTTTGCTTATTAATAGTGTGTGTGTTTGCTTATTAAAACCCGGCTGTTTAAATTTTATTCACTCTTTCAATATGTCTTCCTCCTTCGAAAGTAGCACTAAAGAATGCGTCCACACAATCTTTTGCTTCTTGTTCATTAATACAACGTGCGGGTAGTGTTAAAATATTGGCATCATTATGTCTGCGGGCCAATGCGGCTACTTCTGAATTCCAACATAGTGCAGCACGAATTCCTTTATGCTTATTAGCGGTCATATTAATACCATTACCTGTACCACACATCAATAAACCAAAATCGACTTCTTTATTTGTAACACTTAAGGCAACAGGGTGAGCAAAATCAGGGTAATCAGCACGATCTTCGGAATAGGTCCCGAAATCTTTTAGTTCAAAACCTTTTTCAATTAAATATTTTTTTAGCTTTTCTTTTAATTGAAAGCCTGCATGATCAGAACCAATTGCTATTTTCATTAGAAATTTATTTTTGAGAAAGCAAATTTAATGATATATATGAGAGAAAACGACTTGATGGTTGAAAATACACCGTATTTATACACTAACTGTACTCTAATTAACAGTTTTTTAGGCTTATTAACATGCGTTTATGAAATAATGTGAAACTATTCTATTGTTGGGGCTTTCAACTTGTCAGTTATCAACATTAAAATTGTTTATAAATTCATTTTATATTAAAAATTTGTTGGCGATTTTCCTTGCTTTGTTAAATTATAGTATCGCATATATAAATTTTTAGTTTTTCAAAGATAATTTTATAATTATTTCAGGAAAGAAATTAACACAGTTTTAACACAAAAAAATAAATTTTTATCAAATTTTTATTAGCTCTAAAGTTTACTAACACTGTGTTAATAAATAGTGATAATGCTATTTATCAGTATTTTAATAAATAATAACCTCTTTATTACTTCGCCTAATTTGTTGAATTCAAAAATTACAATCTTTTTAGCTTAATTTTTCAAACTAAACTAACACACCAATAACAACAATAATTTTTTTATAATTTAAATAAAAAGATATATTATATATTATTGAAGCTGATTTTTCCAGATAAAAAAATAAAAATGTTCTTTTGTTTTATCACTAGCTTTGTTGCCTGAAAATAAATAAATTATTTTAAATGACTAAAAAATTGAAACATAAAGCCTTACTGGCAATGCTACTTAGCTTTGTTTTTTTTGGTTTAGCTGCGCAAATACCTGTTGTTAAAATTGGTAATCAAAACTGGACAACTGAAAACTTGAATGTAAGTAAATTTAGTAATGGCGATCAAATAAAACTAGCTAAAAGAAATAGAAAATGGAAAAGATTAGGACGCAGACATAAGCCCGCCTGGTGCTATTACGAGAATAAAACAAAAAACGGAACAACTTACGGAAAACTATATAACTGGTATGCAGTAAATGATCCGCGTGGTTTAGCACCAAAAGGTTATCATATACCAAGTGATAGTGAATGGATAAAATTAACAGAATATTTAGGTGGAGAGGATATTGCAGGGCAAAAAATGAAAGCTGTGAACGGTTGGAAATCACATATAAATAATTTTAGTAATGGTAATAATAAGAGCGGTTTTAGTGGGCTTCCGGGTGGATACCGTTATATAAATGGATTTTTCTTGTATGCTGGTAGTTTTGGATATTGGTGGAGCTCCTCGGATGATAATGAAGGTAATGCATGGTACCGCGATCAAAGTTATAATAAAAGCAATGCCAGTCGTGATATCAACAGTAAAAAAAATGGTTTATCAGTACGCTGCATAAAAGATTAATTTTATCTAGAAAAATACGTAAATCGGAATCTAAAATGATTGTTTTCTTTTGACTTTTAACTTTAAAACTTTTAACTTCTTTTAAAACCCCATAAAAATCAATACTTTTGCAAGATAATTTTTTTATTTAGACAAATTAAATGTTCAAAGAATATGATGTTATAGTTGTTGGTGCAGGCCATGCAGGCTGTGAAGCCGCTGCCGCAGCTGCAAACATGGGTTCAAGCGTATTATTGATCACCATGAATATGCAAACCATTGCACAAATGAGCTGTAATCCGGCAATGGGTGGTATTGCAAAAGGACAAATTGTGCGTGAAATAGATGCATTAGGTGGTTATTCAGGTATTGTAACTGATAAAACAGCGGTTCAGTTCAGAATGTTAAATCGCTCAAAAGGTCCGGCAATGTGGAGTCCTAGAGCACAAAGTGATAGATGGAAATTTGCTGAAGAATGGCGTTTAATGCTGGAAGCAACGCCTAATCTGGATTTTTGGCAAGATACCGTAAAAGGGTTAATTGTAAAAGAAGGTAAGGTGAATGGAGTTGTAACAGCTATGGATATTGAGATTCCTGCAAAATCAGTTATTCTTACCAATGGTACATTTTTAAATGGGATCATTCATTTAGGTGAAAAGCAATATGGAGGCGGACGAGCAGGTGAAAAATCATCAACCGGTATAACAGAACAATTAGTACAATTAGATTTTGAAACCGGTAGAATGAAAACAGGTACGCCTCCCCGGATTGATGGGCGTTCATTGGATTATTTCAAAATGGAGGTTCAACATGGAGATGAAAACCCGAATAAATTTTCCTATCTAAATACAGAGCAATTTGCTTTTAAAGTGGAGCGTAAAGATGCTTTTGCAAATGGTCCGGAAGGCCAAATACCTTGCTACGTAACGTATACCAATGATGAGGTGCATGATATTTTAAGAACCGGTTTTGAAAAATCACCTATGTTCTCTGGTCGTATTCAAGGTTTAGGACCACGTTATTGCCCCAGTATAGAAGATAAAATTACTCGCTTTGCCGAGCGTAACCGTCATCAGATATTTGTTGAACCTGAAGGATGGAATACAGTAGAAATCTATGTAAACGGCTTCTCCACTTCGCTTCCAGAGGATGTTCAATACAAAGCATTAAAGAAAATTCCGGGCTTTGAAAATGTAAAAATGTTTAGGCCGGGATATGCAATTGAATATGATTATTTTCCGCCTATGCAGTTAGGATTAACATTAGAAACAAAATTGGTTCAAAACTTATATTTTGCTGGTCAAA